>CAYZBC010000381.1:0-4757 GCA_964476535.1 uncultured Maribellus sp. | reverse complement strand
GTTTATTAAAAATTATCATTTAACTTGTTGTCTAATTTCTGGGGTATATTATATACCAATCAGATTATTCAAGGTAATAATTTCAACATTGAATCTCTGTTAACAAACAGACTACCTCACAACTGTTTCTTAATCATTTCCCTTGTTGTCACTTATAATACCTAAATTTGCAACCTTTTTCATAGAAGATTAAGCATAAAAACATTTTTTTCAGATGATTACAGTTGAAAATTTAAGAATTCAGTTTGGTAAGCGAGTGCTATTTCAGGACGTAAATATGAAATTTACAGCCGGAAACTGTTACGGAATAATTGGTGCAAATGGTGCCGGAAAATCAACTTTATTAAAAGCCATTTCAGGCGAAATTGAAGCCACCACCGGACAAATTTTATTAGGTCCGGGCGAACGCCTTTCTGTATTAAGTCAGGACCACTTTGCATTCGACGAATTTACTGTTCTGGACACAGTAATGAAAGGTCATTTGACAATGTGGGACATCATGCAAGAAAAAGATACAATTTATGCCAAGGCCGATTTTTCAGAAGCCGATGGTCTAAGAGCTGCTGAACTGGAAGCCGAATTTGCAGATATGGACGGCTGGAATGCTGAAAGTGGCGCTGCTTCGCTTTTAAGTAATTTGGGTATAAAAGAGAGTTCTCATTATACTTTAATGAAAGACATGAGTGGAAAAGAAAAAGTTCGCGTGTTGCTTGCGCAAGCACTTTTTGGAAAACCAGATAATCTGTTACTCGATGAGCCAACCAACGACCTCGACCTTGAAACCGTAGTTTGGTTAGAGAGTTACCTTGCCAATTACGAAAATACCGTTTTAGTTGTTTCGCACGACAGACACTTTTTAGATGCAGTTAGCACACACACCATCGATATTGATTTCAACGATGTAAAAATGTTCGCCGGAAATTACAGCTTCTGGTACCACAGTAGCCAGTTAGCCCTGCGCCAGCAACAATCGCAAAACAAAAAAGCCGAAGAGAAGAAAAAGGAATTGCAGGAATTTATTAGGCGTTTTAGTGCGAACGTTGCAAAATCGAAACAAGCTACCAGTCGTAAAAAAATGATTGAAAAGCTTAATATTGAAGACATACAAGCTTCAACAAGAAAGTACCCTGGAATTATATTTACTCCCGAACGCGAGGCAGGTAATAAAATTTTGGATGTGGAAGGATTAAGCGCCAGCACCGATGGAGAAATTCTATTTAAAGATGTTGAATTTATGGCCAACAAAGGTGAAAAAATCGTTTTCCTTTCCAAAGACCCGCGTGCCATGACTGCCTTTTTCGAAATTATAAACGGCCTCAAGCAACCCGATTCAGGAACGTATCAATGGGGACAAACCATTAAATCGGCATATTTACCAATCGACAACGCTGAGTTTTTTAATAGCAAACTAACACTGTTCGATTGGTTGTGCCAATTTACAACAGACACCACTGAATTTTACATTCGTGGGTATTTGGGAAAAATGTTGTTCACCGGCGATGAAATTTACAAAAAAGTAAATGTTTTATCGGGAGGAGAAAAAATGCGTTGTATGATTTCAAGAATGATGCTTGCAGATGCAAATGTATTGGTTTTGGACACCCCAACCAACCACCTCGATCTGGAATCAATACAATCGTTCAACAACAATTTACAGCGTTATCCCGGAAATGTCTTCATGTCGTCGCACGACCACGAGTTTATTTCATCGGTTTGTGATCGGATTATCGAATTAACACCAAACGGTATAATCGATAAACTAATGAATTACGACAATTACATTGCGGATGAAAAAATCCATGCACTTCGCGAAAAAATGTATCAGAAGTAAATTTCAAAATTATATTTTTTACTTTATGTTTTATTACATTTAGCCTATTCTTTAAAGTAAATTTAAATTGAATTTTTATTGGGACACCGATGACGTTGATTATACAGATAATCACTATTTTTCGATCCATGTGAATCCATCAATTCGGAGTTATTTGCGTGTCATTTTAACTTTATTTTTAGACTATAAATATGAAGCCTATTCTTAGATTAGCTCTTCTTCTTTTTTTAATCTCCTATTTAGGAATCTCCAATTCGCTTGGTAACGATGATATCTTCAAAAAATATAAGGTTGTTGAATTCGATTTTCAAGGTCACACAGCAAAAATAGTTTTCCCGAAAAAAGCAAACGAAGAAAAATATTGGATTTGGCGAGCCCGCTTTTGGGGGCACGAACCACAAACCGATTTAGCACTTTTAGAAAAAGGATTTCATGTGGTTTATGTCGATGTTGCCGGTTTATTTGGAAACAAAGAAGCGGTAAATTTATGGAACAATTTCTACACTTATTTAACCAATAAATACAATCTAAATTCCAAAGTTGTTTTAGAAGGAATGAGCCGGGGCGGATTAATTATTTACAATTGGGCGGCAGTAAATACCGATAAAGTAGCCTGTATTTATGCCGATGCTCCGGTTTGCGATATCAAAAACTGGCCGGGCGGTTTGTACAACGGAAAAGGAAGTCAGGCCGACTGGGAAGAATGTTTGAAAATTTATAATTTGGATGTAGAATCGGTTTTGAACTTTAAAAATATTCCCATAAATAATGCAATAAAAGTTGCCAAAGCCGGTATTCCTGCACTGCATATTTGCGGTGCTGCCGACATTGTTGTTCCATATGAAGAAAACTCAAAGTTATTGATAAATAATTTCAAAGCTGCTGGTGGAGATATTTCGGTAATTCTAAAGCCGGGAGTTGGACATCATCCACACAGTTTGGAAAATCCGAAACTCATTGTTAACTTTATTTTAAAAAATACTTTGGAAAAGAATAAATTATAAAACTTATTGAGACAGGCTTCGAAACATAGATATAAAAATAATATTTTTGAATTAAAACAACTAAAATCTAAACAATGAAAAATTTAATTTTATTTTTTCTAATTTTTTCTTTCCCAATTATATCATTCACCCAAACCGGCAAAGTGTACGACAACCTTTCCATGAAAAGTGAAATTCTAAACATGGAACGGAAATATGCCATTTATCTTCCACCCGATTACGAAACATCGGAACGCAGTTACCCGGTTTTGTATTTGTTACACGGTGCCGGCGACGACCAAACCGGATGGGTACAATTTGGCGAAATACTCGACATAGCCGACAAAACAATAAAAGCGGGTGATGCCACTACAATGATTGTGGTTATGCCCGATGCAAATACAGGTCAGCGTGGCTATTTTAACGACATTAAAGGTGAGTGGCGCTACGAAGACTTTTTCTTTGAAGAATTGATGCCTTTTGTTGAAAAAACATACCGCATAAAAAGTGAAAAACATTACCGCGCAGTTGCAGGTCTTTCAATGGGCGGCGGCGGCACATTTGTTTATGCACTTCACCATCCGGAACTTTTTTCATCAGCTTGCCCCTTAAGTGCTTCATGTGGTCCGTTGCGTATGGAAGACATGAAACGATATACATCGCGCCCGGGAATGGAGGATGCTACTGAATTAGAAATCAAAACTTATTTCAATAGTCACAGTGTTCCTGAAATGATGAAAAATATGCCAGACGAGCAAAAAAAACAAGTTAACTGGTTTATCGATTGTGGCGACGATGATTTTTTATACGAAGGAAATTCGATGGTTCACATCGAAATGCGCAAAAATGAAATTCCGCATGAATATCGAATTCGCGATGGTGCACACAATTGGACATATTGGCGCGAATCACTCCCGGTAGTCCTGTCGTTTATTTCAGACACTTTTCACCAGCATTAAAAAGTATAATAATATTTTTGCCAAAGTCACTGCATTTTCGTAAATATAACTATTTATGGTTGGTCGTTGGTTTTTCACCCGACGTCCTCCCGAAATCTTTTCTTTAGTCAAATTTACATCAAAATCATCCCTATCTAATTCGAGTTAGTTATAAATATCGTATCTACCGAAAATGAACTTCCTGCAATTTCTTGTCTCAATATATTCCAATTTTCAATATCAACATAAATTGTGGTAGTCAACTCAATTTCTCTTCCATCCATCATGCAACTTTCAGAAACAGAACATTTGCCATTACCTTTCCTTTTCATTTTTCTTTAAAAGAAGACTAATTTTAATTCTCATAATTTTAAAATTTAGGATTTCGATAGGTTTCCAACGAGGTAAAAATAGCTCAAAAGCTTCCCATTGCAATAACAAATTAGACCAATTTAAATGATGAATATCAAAAAGTTACAGACGATAGGCCAACTTTTGGTGAATAAATCAATGGGGTTCGATTTAGTCCCCTTTTTTATGTTTTTTTTGACCTATTTTGAATTACACCAAATAAAAAAAGCACTTAAAATCAACGATTTAAGCGCTTTTAGTTCGGAATGGTTTCCGATTTGGTGACTCAGCTGGGTCTCGAACCTTTTTTATATCCAACTGATAATCAATATTTTTCAAAGCACTTAAATCAATAGGTCTCGATTTAGTCTCTCCTGATATTCAATTCATTATATTACAAAACTAAACAAATTTTATTAAAGATATATCAAAATAAATTTATTTAACGACAAAAAAAAGTCCCGCAACGCGGGACCAATTTCTTACGCTGCAAAGTTGATTTGTTGTTCAACTTCGTCAATCTTGGAGCTCAGTACTTCCAATACTGTTCCCAAAACGGTTTCGATTACGATGTTGTGGCTGGTCTTGAATTCCTGGCCTGTAATACCGATTTAACTCGGATATACCGTATTTAGTTAGTATCTTTAGGCATGA
>CAYZBC010000380.1:0-4770 GCA_964476535.1 uncultured Maribellus sp. | reverse complement strand
GATTAACGGAGTAAAAAAGTGAAATTGAATATGGATAGAAGGAGATTTCTACATAATAACCTGCGGAATCAGGATTACGAATATGGCTTCCCTGCCGAGATTGGCAATAAAATGTGTGGATTGGGGACTGCGTATTTATCAATTCTGGAATTTTTATAGGATAACACGGTGAGGGCTCCGGAAGTATGTTACAAAGAATATTCTCACGAATGTTATAGCTATGGGAAACTCCTGTAAAGTATACCGGGAAATAACAAAGGAGGATAAGAATTATTATTGTGGCAAGCGGAAGTTCCCTTACGTAAAATTAGATCTAAAATATAGATAATATATTTTAGATAAAGAACAGTCAAATATGTATAAATCAAATAACAGAGGAAAAATATCATGAAAACGAATGATTCAAAAACCGAGAGAAGGGATTTTTTGAAAAAGAGCACTAGGGTAGCAACAAGCCTCACTATGCTTTCGGCAGGATTGGTCACAAACGAGGTCATTGCAGCGCCGGTCAAAAGAGCCAGATCAGCACAGGATAGAATAAGGGTGGCCTTAGTCGGTACTGGTATCAGGGGTTCCCATACCTGGGGAAAAGATTTGCTTAAGCAGTTGTCCGATAAAGTAGAGATGGTAGGATTATGTGATATCAATGCGAAGCGAGTTGAGGTTGCAAAGGAATTTATCGGGATCAAAGCCAAAACATATGCTGACAGTGAATTTGGCCTGATGCTTAAAGAGACCAGACCGGACGCCGTAATTAAGGCTGGACCATCAAAAATTTGAAACAGGAAAAACGAGATTCGGCAGTTTTTCTGCATCAATGATGCTTTTTCTGAGTCTGGTAATTATGGCTATTTTCAGCTGGGACCCGGCATGTAATGGGACTGAAAATGAATAAAACCGTAGAAATGATTAGTCTTTTCGAAGCAAAAGATCAATTTAGATATTTCTGTAAAATATGTAAAATAATGAAAATTGACAGATGAAAATAAAAGCTTCAATAGAAAAAGTGCCTGGTGGAATGATGGTTATCCCGCTAATTATAGGTGCTTTAGTAAATACATTCACTCCAGGGGTTTTGAAAATAGGAGGATTTACCACAGCAATGGCAACCGGAGCAACCACTATAATTGGGGTGTTCTTGTTTTGTATGGGAGCCGGCATGGATGTAAAAGCTGCACCTAAAGCACTCAAAACAGGATTTGTGATTACCGCTGTTAAATTTGGAGTGGGGGTTGGTGTAGGGTTATTGGTTGCAAAATTATTTGGTACAAATGGATTGTGGGGTCTGTCATCGTTAGCTATTATTTCGGCAATGACCAATACCAACGGAGGTTTATATGCTGCACTTACAGGTGAGTTTGGAAATAAATTGGAGGTTGGGGCAATTGCTATCATTTCGGTTAACGATGGTCCGTTTTTAGCTATGATTGCCCTGGGAACTGCTGGTATTGCAACTATTCCAATTTTATCGTTGGTAGGCGTAATATTACCAATTGCTTTAGGAATGTTAGTTGGAAACCTAGATAAGCAAATGCGTAATTTTTTAATGAAAGGTGGCCCGATGTTAATACCATTTTTTGCTTTTGCTTTGGGCTGCGGATTAAGTTTAGATATGTTGATTAGAGCAGGTTTGCCTGGTATTATTTTAGGTGTATTAACTGTGGGGATTGGTGGTACTTTTAATATTATGGCAGATAAAGCAAGTGGTGGAACCGGCGTTGCTGGTGCTGCATCATCTAGTACTGCCGGAAATGCCGTTGCTACTCCAGCTGCAGTAGCCATGCTCGATCCATCGATGGCTACCATTGCTGCAATTGCAACACCACAAGTAGCCGCATCTACAATAACTACGGCGATACTGGTTCCAATTCTAACAACTTTTATAGCCAAACGGAATAAGAAAAAGGAAGCAAAAAGATTAAAGGATGTTGTAGTATTAAGTGATTAATTATGAAGATAGTAATAGCTCCAGACTCGTTTAAAGGAAATTTAACTTCATTGGAAGTTGCAAGCGCAATCCATAAAGGGGTTAAAAAAGTTGACACTAAGATTGAAACAGTTATAGTACCGATGTGGCATATGGAGGCGAAGTTACGGTTCAGTCCTTGGCTGATTCCACTAGTGGTAAACTTGTAAATTGTAGAGTTCACGGTCTTTTATTTCGAATGATTGATTCGTACTATCGTATTTTAGGTATCAATATATTATTTGTACTATATGGTTAATTATTTTGCTGTTATTGTCCATAGCTTTTATCATCATTTCTACTACCGTTTTGAAATGGTATCCATTTTTACCGCTTATACTGGTTGCTTTAAGTCTTGGAATATTATCGGGGAAAATGCCGATGAATGAAGTTGTTGATGCTGCTAATGCCGGTTTCGGCAATACAATAGGTTATATTGGTATCGTAATTTAAACTTTTTATAAAAAATAAATTTTGGCAGAACTACTAATAATAGCTGATGATTTGACCGGTGCAATTGAAACAGGGGTTCAATTAAGGCAGCAGAAAATATCGTCCAGGGTGCTTTTAAGTCCGGATTCGGCGGTGGATTCAATCCTTTCTGATAAACAAACAACTGCTGTCGTCATCAACATTGAAAGCCGGCATCTATTGCCTGAGGAGGCCATGAAAAAAGTCAGTCATGTGCTAGAAATAGCCATAAAATCAGGAATCAAATGGTTCTATAAAAAAACGGATTCAACCTTAAGGGGAAATATTGGTGCCGAGCTGGATGCATTCCTGCATGGTACCAATCAGCATATTCTGCCTTACATTGCGGCCCATCCAAAACTTAAGCGCTTTACCCGCGAAGGTTATCAATATATCGGTGAAAATTTGTTGCACCAGACTGAATTTGCCTGGGATCCGCTGGAACCTATAACGAGTAGTTTTATTCCCGGAATATTGAAAAAACAAACAGGGGTGGAAATTTGTGTTTTAAACACAGCAGAAATTCCAGATCAATCGTTACCCGGTTGCAATGATGAAAAGATCATTGTGTTTGACTGCCGGTCTGAAGCCGATCTTAAAATCATTGGGAAATATGTGCATGAAAATGGCTGGCATAAAGCGATGGCAGGTACTGCTGCGATGGTTGCACTACTCCCCGGATTATTACAACTGAGTACAACGAAAAGTAGTTATGGAGATCTAAAGGGGCCTTTGCTCCTGATCAATGGTAGTCTGAATGACCGATCCTGTCAACAGGTTTTTTATGCCCGTGAAAATGGGATAGCAACATTTGTCTTCCCTCAGGAGTT
Source organism: uncultured Maribellus sp. (assembly GCA_964476535.1). Classification (GTDB taxonomy): domain Bacteria; phylum Bacteroidota; class Bacteroidia; order Bacteroidales; family Prolixibacteraceae; genus Draconibacterium. Next base: position 1,503 of record CAYZBC010000380.1, on the reverse strand, counting down.
GTTGTCTGTTCCGGATCTCGAGTCAAATCCTGATTTCATACAACTCATTGGGAAGATAACAAGAGAATTGAAGACGGGAAATGATGCCATTGTAAATACCTCATATTTTGGCAAAAGGGTTGGAGAGCATAATTTCGAAACGAACTCCGGGAAAGATTATTTTAAGTCGGTATCTGTGAAAACCGGAATGCTGGTGTCATCGATATTAAATAAAGTGGCAGTGAATTTACTCTGTGTTTTTGGAGGCGATACATTAACCGGTATTATGGATCTTATGGGTTGCGACAGCATTGAGCCCCAAAGTGAGATTTTACCCGGTGTGGCATTGGCTTCCGTTCAGAGCAAATTTGGAAAGATTCATTTAATGTCCAAACCTGGGGGATATGGTCAGGAGGAATTAATTTTGCAGATTATAAATCACATAAAAAAATAAAATACATGATTGGAATATCTATTGGTGATGCAAATGGTGTTGGACCGGAAATTTTGCTAAGAACTTATAAAGAAGGGAATATGGCAGGTGATTTTATCGCTGTGGGCGATTATTCAGTCTTGGATTTTTGCAATAAAAAAATGCAGTTGGATATTCCCCTAAATAAGATCAAGGAGTTGGTTGAATTCAGGAAAGACTGTCTAAATGTATACGATCTAGACATACTAAATGAAGACGAAATCACTATCGGTCGGATTTCTGAACGTGTCGGATATGCGGCTTTGCACTATGTGGAAGTAGGAACACAGTTGGCCTTAAGCGGAGTTACCAGTGCATTGGTCACACTGCCGGTAAACAAGGAGGCAATACGGCTGACTGATCACAACTTTTCAGGACACACCGGTTATATTGCAGCTTTGTGTAAAACCATAAAATATACCATGATGCTGGTGTCCACCAGATTGATTGTTTCACACGTTTCAACCCATGTTTCACAACTTGATGCGATTAAAAACGTTAAACAGGAACGGATTCTGGATGTCATCCGTTTAACCGATACCGCATTAAAAAAATTAAATAAAAATTCGAAGATTGCCGTAGCAGGTTTAAATCCGCATGCGGGTGAGAACAATGCATTTGGTATTGAGGATTCGATTGAAATCTTACCGGCCGTTGAAAAAGGTAAAGCAGAAGGCATACTGGTAAGCGGTCCAATACCTGCCGATACGGTATTTTATCAAGCCATAAAAGGAAAATATGATGCCGTCGTGTGTATGTACCACGATCAAGGACATATTGCAATTAAACTTTTAGATTTCGAATCTGCGGTAAATGTGACATTAGGACTACCAATCGTGCGGACATCTGTTGATCATGGAACGGCATACGACATCGCTTATAAGGGAATTGCCTCCACATCAAGTTTAATAAATGCCTATAATTTGGCTAAGAAACTGATGTAATTACAGAAGTTGATCTTCATATTTCATTTAAATTGAGATATCAGTACAAACATTTTGTAATACTCTGAAATAGCTTGACACTAAAAGTCAAGAAAAATGGAAAGAAGA
>CAYZBC010000379.1:0-4772 GCA_964476535.1 uncultured Maribellus sp. | reverse complement strand
AAAGTTCTGCTGTTGATGCTTTGGTTTCCGCTCTGGAAGTAGCAGATTAGAGTTTCCCCGGAAAATTTTACGAAAAAAAGCGGTCTGGAACCGGAATCCGCATTTTACCGCTTATTCCAAATCAAACAAGTGAAATTATCAATTTGCCATATCTTTATTACTTTTGGATTTAAACTGAATTTCATTTATATATTACTAAAATGAAGCCAATTAACAGAAGAAAATTTCTTACAAACACAGCAGCTATTTCAGCAATTACAATATTAAAACCTTCAACGGTTTTTGGTTCAAAAGCAAATTCTGCTATTCGGCTGGGAATAATTGGATGTGGCAACCGTGGAACAACAGTAATTTCTAACATGGTAAAACATACCAGTGGACAAATTATTGCAATGGCAGATTTATTTGATTATCAACTGGAAAAGGCCAACCCAATATTTAATCAGTTAAACATAGAAAACGGTGGAGTTGCCATCGATAAATCAAAACTTTATCAGGGTTCACAAGCCTTTAATAAACTGGTAAACGATTCGGATGTGGATGCTGTTTTGGTTTCATCGCCCGCTTACACTCATCCCGATTTTTTGGATGCTGCGGTGATGGCGGGAAAACATGTGTATTGCGAAAAACCAGTTTCACCGGATGTGGAGGGTTGTAAAAAAGTAATAATGTCGGGAGAAAAAGCAAAGGGTAAGGTAAGTGTTGCTGTTGGTTTTCAAATCAGACATGCCACTCCTTATGTTGAAATGGCAAAACGAATTCGTAGAGGAGATATTGGTGAAATAGTTAATGTTCAGTTGTATTATATTTCATCAGGAAGTGGAACAATGGTTCAACCCGTTGGAAATTCTCGTGAAGAATTTATGATTCGAAACCATTTTCATTTTCGTGAACTCTCAGGTGGAATTCTATTGGATCAGGGAATTCATATGATTGATGTTTGTAATTGGATTATTAATGAAAATCCTGAAAATGCACTGGGCAGTGGCAACCGAAAAGGAGAGCCGGCTTTTGGAGATACCTTTACAAATTATCAGGCAATTTATGGTTATCCCGATGAAACAAATGTAAGCGTGCATTCAACTCAATTTGGAACAAAGTTTGGCGATGTTTGCGCTCGCTTTATGGGTACAAAAGGGATTGCTGAAGCACATTATGGGCGCGGGGTTTATATCGAAAGTGATAATCCATGGGATTCCGGTGTTTTACGCGGAGAAGCACCAACCGAAGAGCAGCGTGCTTCGGGAGTTTTTTCTTCATCGTTACACGATTCAAATTCAAACAAAGTAAAAGCTTTTATAAATAGTATTGAAACGGGTGAATTGATAAACGAAGCTCAGTCGGGTGCTAACTCAACTTTGTCAGCAATTTTAGGCAGAATGAGTGCAACTTCAGGCAAAGCAAAAACCTGGGATGAAATGTTTTATTCCAATCAAAAATTCCAACCAAATTTTGATTTAACTCAATTTGATAAATAAATAATTATGAAATTTATAGGAAAAGATTTCAAAACATACAGTATTCCAACCAACAACACTTTTGTATTAATTATTGCTGCCGAAAATGGATTCATTGGTTGTGGTTACATAAATGTTGAAGTGGCAAACAAAGTTGGTGATGTTTGTGCAATTGTAACTGGTGTAAAAACTTCGGAAGATATGCTTGAAGCGCATGTTGTTGCGGTGAGCGATGCAGCGGCCGAATTAGGAATTAAAAAAGGTATGATTGGAACAGAAGCGCTAATTCTAATGTCGTAAAATGGCAGGAATATTAAAAGTTGCAACCTGCCAGTTTGATGTTACAGGGGATATCAAAAAAAATCTGACCGCAATAAAAAGACAAATCAAAAAGGCTGCTGAAAACAATGCCGATGTTGTTCATTTTTCTGAATGTTGTTTAAGTGGATACGGTGGTTTCGATTTTGAAAAATTTTTACCGGAAACAGAAAATCAAATTCAAAAAGGTATTTCTGAGATTTGTGGATTGGCCAAAATCCATAAAATTTGGGTGATTTTCGGATCTCATTTTTTTGAAGGGAAAAGTGAAAAACCATTCAATAGTCTTTTTGTAATAAACGAAAAGGGGAAAATTAAAATTCGCTACGATAAACGATTACTGGCTGAATTTGATCTCGATTGGTATAAACCCGGAACCGACCTAGGAATTTTCAATATTAAAGGAATAAAATGTGGCCTGTTAATTTGCCACGAATGGCGTTATCCCGAATTATATCGGCAGTTTTATCATTTGGGTGTTGAATTGCTTTTTCAATCGTGGTACGATGGAAATCATTCTGAAGAAGAATACTTGGACGAAGGGAAAAATCTCGGAGAAGTAATCCCTGGGTTTGTCCGTGGGAATGCAGCCAATAACAAACTTTGGATTAGCGGGGCCAACACCAGTAAAAAACAAAGCAGCTTTCCGGGATTTGTTGTTCAGCCAGATGGTCGTATTTTAGGAAAACTAAAAAGAAATGTATCCGGTGTTTTAATCAGCGAAATTGATTTTAATGAAGAATATATTGATCTTTCCAGTCATTTACGAGACAAGGTTATAGGGATGGATTATAAGCCTTTGAAATAACTTGTTTTTATGAAAATAAAACTTAGATAAAATGATTTTATTCAAATTATTATTCGATTTTTTGAGAGACAAAACTTCTCGTGGGCTTGTAATTTCAACTTTTGCAATAGTGTTTACCGGAACATTTGTTTACCATTTTGTTGAAGGCTGGCGGTGGCTCGATTCGTTATATTTTTCGGTTATTACTTTGGCGACAGTTGGTTATGGCGACTTTTCGCCTCAAACCGATTTTGGAAAGGTTTTTACTATTTTTTATATTTTAATTGGCATTGGGATAATATTTGGATTTATTAATTCTTTCTACTTGCATAGTAAATCAAATATTAGGGAAAAGAAAGAAAATAGGAATAAAAAAAGAAATATTAAAGCAACCAAAGCATGAGTTTTAGATCTTTATTTCCCGTATTAATTGCATTTTTATTAGCAACTTTTTCATCAAGTTCACAATCCAGAAAAACTATTCTTTTGGAGGATAACTGGCTATTTATAAACGAAGAAGTTACCGGGGCCGAAAAACCTGAAACTAGTACCGAAAACTGGGAAATAGTAACCGTTCCACACGACTGGGCAATAAAAGGTCCTTTCGATAAAGAAATTGATGCTCAGCTTGTACGTGTGCAACAAGACATGGACAAAGAAGCACGAATGAGAACCGGGAGAACTGGTGCCTTGCCACATATCGGAATTGGCTGGTATCGAAAAACTTTCGATCTACCGGAATTTGTTGAAGGCAAAAAAGTTCTTTTGGTTTTTGACGGCGCAATGAGTGACGCCCATGTTTTTGTAAATGGCAAAAAGGTTGGAAACTGGCCTTTTGGCTACAATTACTTTTATTTTGATATTTCTGAATACATTAAAAAAGGTGAAGAGAATCTTCTAGCGGTTCGTCTTGTAAATTTGCCCTTTTCATCGCGCTGGTATTCGGGTGCCGGAATATATCGAAAAGTTCAGATTATTGTAAAAGATGAAGTAAGTTTTGATCAGTGGGGAACTTTTTTGACAACTCCTTTTATTTCTGATGAAGTGGCAAAAGTGAACATAAAATCAGCAGTAAATGGAGAAAATTTAAAAGTAGTTACTGAAATAAAAGACGCCGACGGAAAGGTAGTTGCCGAAAACACTTCGAACGAAATGTTTGGAAACCTTGTTGAACAAAACATTGCTGTTCCAAATCCTATTATTTGGGATGTTGAAACGCCCTATTTATACACGGCTCATTCAAAATTATTTCAAAATAATATTTTAAAAGACGAATTGGTAACTCGCTTTGGAATTAGAAGTGTAGTTTACGAACGCGGTAAAGGATTGGTGTTAAATGGCAATGTAACCAAGTTTAAAGGAGTTTGCTTGCATCACGATTTAGGTCCACTTGGTGCGGCAGTTAATAAAGCTGCGGTAAAACGCCAGCTCACCATTTTAAAAGACATGGGTTGTAATGCAATTCGTTCGTCACACAACATGCCATCGCAAGAGCAATTGGAATTGTGCGACGAAATGGGATTTTTGTTTTTGGCTGAAAGTTTTGACGAGTGGGCAAAACCCAAAGTTAAAAATGGTTACAACCGTTTTTTTGAAGAATGGGCTGAAAAAGATGTGGTAAATCTGGTTCGCGCTACCCGAAATCATCCATGTATTGTAATGTGGAGTTCGGGCAATGAAGTTCCGGATCAACGTGGCAGTATTGGCGTTAAACGTGCTAAATGGTTACAGGATATATTTCATCGTGAAGACCCAACTCGCCCGGTTACCGTGGGAATGGACCAGGTAAAAGCGACCATGGAAAGTGGTTTTGGGGCAATTATTGATATTCCCGGTTTAAATTACCGATTGCCTTTATACAACGAAGCTTACGAAAAATTTCCTCAAGGATTTATTCTAGGCTCAGAAACTTCGTCAACAGTAAGTTCCCGGGGTATTTATAAATTTCCGGTTGAAGAATACAAAGGCAAAACTTACGATGACTTTCAAAGTTCTTCCTACGATCTGGAAGCATGTCCCTGGTCGAATGTGCCCGACGATGATTTTGTTTGGCAGGACGATTACGATTGGGTGATTGGTGAATTTGTATGGACCGGATTCGATTATTTGGGAGAACCAACTCCATACAATGAAGCCTGGCCATCGAGAAGTTCATATTTTGGAATTTGTGATTTGGCCGGAATTCCAAAAGACAGGTATTATTTGTATCG
>CAYZBC010000378.1:0-4778 GCA_964476535.1 uncultured Maribellus sp. | reverse complement strand
CCGCCACATTTACCTAGAAAGAGTACTCCTTTGGGTTTTAATGCACCTAATAAATCCATAATTGTGGCCGCATTTGGACTTCCCATTCCAAAATTTATTATGGTAATTCCTTCGGCAGTTGCACTGGGCATATTTTTATCTCCTCCATCAACAGGCACCTCAAATCGCTGAGCAAATTTATCAACATAACTTTGGAAATTGGTAAGTAAAATATACTGGCCAAAATCTTCCAGTTTTTTTCCAGTGTATCTGGGAAGCCAGTTATCTATAATTTCTTTTTTTGTCTTCATACAATGATTTATTTTACCTTTGAAAGTTATAAATTGCTTTTGTTTTGTGGTCGCTACAAATGTACATTTTTAGTTTTCATCAGCCAAGACGAGTTGGTTCGTATTTTAAATATTGAATAATGCAAAAATTGAATTTACCGGAAAATACTTTTCGAATCAAAATAGAGGAAGGCAAACAATTAATTTTCGATTCAAATAGAAAGAAATTTGTGGTGTTAACACCGGAAGAGTGGGTGCGTCAGAATTTTATTCAGTATCTAAAAAAGGAGAAAAAATATCCAGAAACTTTAATGGCGGTTGAAAAACAAATAATGGTAAATGGGAAACAACGTCGTTTTGATTTGCTTGTTTATTTAAGAAACGGCCAGCCGTATTTAATCGCCGAATTTAAAGCCCCCAACGTAAAAATTACTCAAGATGCTTTCGACCAGGTCGTTCGCTATAATATGGCACTGCGTGTTGAAAGAGTTATTGTTTCGAATGGTTTGCAACACTTTGCCTGCGAAATTGATTATGTGAAAAACAGTTTTAAGTATTTGCCGGATGTTCCGGAATTTTCGGAACGTTGCAAGATTGATGGACAAGTGTTTAGTTGATTTCAGGAAAAAGTGAATACCGGTTCGTAGAAAAATATGGCGAATTGGAAGTCACACACCCTAAAAAAGAAGTTGTTGTTTAGCTTAATATTTTCTGGAAAAGAATTTCATTTTTCCATCCCGTCGTAGTTTTTAGCCAATTTTTTTTGATACCAACTTGTACAAATCCCGAATTTTCGAAGAGTTTAATACTGTTTATATTATCGGTTGCAATATTTGCATAAAGTTGTTTTAATCCAAGTATTTTGAAAGAATAGTTTGACAGTGTTTTTAGCGCATCGCTTGCATAACCTTTGTTTTTGTCCGTGTTATTATGAATTAAAACACCAACGCCGGCACGTAAATGGAAGGGTTCAAAATCAAATAAATCGATTGCCCCAACCGCTTCCATTTTTTCGTTTTGAATAATTAGACGAAGTTGTTTGGTTTCGTAAATATCTTTTGCAGATTCAAGAATATATTGTGCAAGTATATGTTTTGAGAATGGCGTTTTTGTATTACTAACTTCCCATATTTCAAGGTTGTTTTCCCATTGATAAAGTAGCTCAATGTCTTCCGGTTCAATCGGTCGGAGTGATATTTTTCCGTATTTAAGTTGGTTGTTCATTGTTTGTAATGAAATCGACATTGGATAATGCTAATTGTTTCGTTTTCAGCTTTATATACCAAGCGATGTTCTTTGTTTATTCTTCGCGACCAATAACCAGATAAAATTCCTTTTAAACGTTCTGGTTTTCCAATTCCAGAGAAGGGGGTTCTATCGCAACTCTTTATTAGTTCATTAATTTTTTGATGAATTTTTTTATCTGTATCCTGCCAATACAAATAATCGCTCCAGGCAGAATCTTCCCATAATTTTTTCATTAGGGTTCAATTAAATCATGTTCTTCAATATTTCCTAATTCCACATTTTGTATTGAATCCAAGAGTCTTTTCCTATTTTTTGGTGAACTTAATAAATAATCGGTTTCCTTTGTTGAATTGTATTCATCCAGCGACATCATTACAACGCTTTTCCCTCCCGGACGATGAACGATTAATGTTTCATGGTCTTCACAAACCATATCAAGATTAGATTTTAGTTTATTCCTTAATTCCGAATAGTTTACTGTTTTCATTTTTAGTAAATTAAATTAAGTACAAATTTACGTACTTTTTTATAAATTAATGAAATGATTAAGGAGTATTTTATCTGTCTAAATTTTTCCATCCCTTAAAAAGTATTTCAGCATCGGTTAAAATACTGTAATCTTTTGCGTAGAGCATATTTAGTTGAGCATGTTTTTCATTGTCAAGTTTTAGTTCCGCAAATAAATCGCCAGGATTAAGAATCCCGGTTTTCAAAAGGGGCAAGTTTTCAAATGTATTTTGCTTGGAAATGTATCCGACCCAAGATTTTTTCCCTGCCAGCACACTTAGAATATTGGAAAAAAATTCTGATTTTCGTTTGAAAAACCAGACAAAAACGGGACTTAAAATTAGAAAAATCAGGGATACTCCAATATCAAAAATTCTTTTTTCCCTTTTATTTGAAGTCTTTGAAATGGCATTTACATTTACCACGTATAAATCGCCGGCTGTGTGAATTGAATTGCTTCCGATTATACTTACACTTTCGGGTGGTGCAATTTTAAAATCGACGTCCAACTGAGTAAAATCAAGCATGGTACGAATAATTAGTGCTGAGCTTATATTTTCGGCACAAAAAATAATCTCATCGATGCGGTTAATTCTAATTATTTCGAAAAGTTGGTTGAGTTCTCCAATATAATTTTCTCCTTTGTCCGTTTTGTCGAGTGCAATAAAACCAGCCAGTTTCGATTGAATTTGAGTGGCTTCCAATAATTTTTTTATGCGTTTAGCTTCAGCGGAATGCCCGACAATTGCGATTTTTTTGCTCTTTTTTATGTTAAGCCTGAATCCGTTTAATTTCAACCAATGGAAAATTAACCTTGTAAAAAGTAGAATAAAAACTGCCCAAAACGATCCCATTATAATTAGTGCCCTTGAAAAGCGGAAACGTTCGTCAACTAGCGAATAAACCAAAAGAATAGATACGGAACCCCAAAGAACACCGCGCAAAATTTTGTAAAGGTTCACCGGTTTCTTATATCCGCCAGAAAAGAGAATTCCTAAAAACCAAAAAAGGAGGTAAGCCGGCACAACAAACTGTATAAATTCTGGTGGATAATAACCTGATTCAAACCGGACATTTTCCCAATAAGAGGTCAAAAACAGATAACCCGAAAATATAAGTAATGCATCGAGAATTGGGAGATAAATTTTTTTGAAAACTGTTTTTGTCATGGCAAGAAAGGCTCGGAAATAGATTGCCAAATGAATGACAATTGAAAAAACATTTGCTTTTCCTCCTGAAAAATGTTTGTTGGCAAAAATTATCATGGCATTATAAAACACCTTCACGTAATTTAGAGAGCCTTTTTTTGTGCTTTCGCCTTTGTAATGAATAATTGTAGTTCCCGGAAAGTAATAATTTTTGTAACCACCTAAAGTTATTCGATATGAAAGGTCGATGTCTTCGCCATACATAAAAAAGGTTTCGTCGAGCAAACCAATTTTTTCGAGCGTTTCTTTTCGTAACAACATAAAAGCTCCGGCTAGCACATCTACTTCATGAATTTCATTTTCATTTAAATAGGAGAGGTGGTATTTGCCAAATTTTTTCGATTTGGGGAATAGTGTTGAAATACCAAACATTTTGTAAAATGCAACCCAGGGAGTTGGTAATCCACGTTTTGATTCGGGTAAAAAAGAACCTTTTCCATCAATCATTTTAACTCCTAATCCGCCTGCTTCAGGATGGTTTTCCATGAAGTAAATAACCTTTGAAAAAGTGTCTTCCTCAACTATGGTGTCGGGATTTAGCAGTAACACATATTTGCCTTTCGAAAGTTGAATGGCTTGATTGTTCGCCCTTGAAAAACCGACATTCACTTTGTTTTCAATAATATGAATTTGAGGAAATTTTTCTCGAATTAGTTGGGAAGAACCATCAACAGAATTATTATCAACTACAAAAATTTCCGACTCAATATTTTTAGATGCTTTTATTACCGAATGAAGGCACTGCTCCAAAAAGTGTTTTACGTTGTAGTTTACAATGATTACCGAAAGTTCCATTTGTTAAAGATGTCGGAAGTCAGAAGTCGGAAGACCGAAGACCGAAGACCGTAGTTTTTTTACTTACATTAGTTGTCAAAATTAGCATTCCTTTTGAATAACGAAAAAAATGACGATTTCTGATGTACAACAATTATTTTCCAACAGAACTCTCATACAAAACTCTGTTCATTAGCGAACGCCCTAAAGTAATTTCATCGGTATATTCCAATTCGTCTCCAATGGAAACTCCGCGCGCAAGTGTAGAAAGTTTTATACCTTTATCTTTTAACTTTCGGTAAATGTAAAAGTTTGTTGTGTCACCTTCCATTGTAGTTGAAAGTGCCATAATTACTTCATTAATTTCTCCATTTTCAACGCGTTTTACAAGCGAATCTATTTCAAGTTCGGACGGACCAATTCCATCCATCGGCGAAATAATACCACCCAAAACATGGTATAATCCGTTAAATTGTTGAGTGTTTTCCACAGACATAACGTCGCGAATATTTTCAACAACACAAATTATGCTGTTGTTACGCGATGGGTTAGAACAAATCTGACAGGTCTCCGTGTCGGAAATGTTATGGCAAACTTTACAATGTTTTATTTCGTTACGTAAATAGATGAGGCTGTTGCCAAAAGTATTGACATCTTCTGTGTTTTGGCGTAAAAGATGCAGTACCAAACGTAATGCACTTTTTCTCCCAATTCCGGGAAGTTTGGCAAATTCGTTAACTGCATTTTCAAGTAATCTCGATGGATATTTATC
>CAYZBC010000377.1:0-4796 GCA_964476535.1 uncultured Maribellus sp. | reverse complement strand
AACTCATGGTTCCTAATTCAGAGATAATGGCAAAACCATTGTCAGAAACCATGTCATCAACCTGTGTCTCGGTCAGCGAGCTATCAACAAACGAACCACCTCCATGGCTCAATGTAACAACATCACCTAATTTCATGATGTTTTGTAATTCATTGGAAGGATCGGGATCGGCATCGTCAGGATTAGTTAAATATCCTAAATCGTTGTTAAAATCACTTATGTTTGTCGGTGCACCGGTAAGACTACTATACTCCCCGTCGAAACCTTCGGGCAAAGTTATTGTACCACCATTGGTTAATGTAATTACATCTCCGACGATACTTAATATCTGAATCTCATTTAAAGGATCTGCATCAGCATCATCCGCGTTGGTTATAAAACCCGCGTCGTTGGTAAAATCGCTAAGGTTAGAGGGAAGGGTTACTGTATTCCCGTCACTAAGAGTCAATTCGTTACCCACAAAACTAAGTACCTGCAACTCGTTCATCGAATCTGCATCCGCATCATCTGGGTCGGTTATAAAACCTGCGTCGTTTGTAAAATCACTCAGGCTGGTTGGTACTCCGGTGAGGCTGGAATAGTCACCGTCAAAACCCATTCCCGTAAGCGTAATGGTACTCCCATTGCTCAATGTCAGCTGGTCGCCAACAAGGGTTAAGTCTTGTAATTCATTGGTAGGGTCAGCATCTGCATCGTCAACCATATCGTTGTCAACTGTACCTGCATGCAATGCATAAGGGACACTCAAAAGCTGGCTTGTGCCAACCGCGTCGCCATCAACACTTACCTTTATAAAATAAGGTCCATTGCCCCAATCAATTGCTGCAAAACCTACGGGATTAACAGAACCGATTTCCAGATTGGTTAATCCGTACATGTTGGTTGTTACGGCAAATACTTCCGTTAAAACGGCTGTACCCGTTTCGCTACCCTGAAGAAGGCTAATCTCTACTGACAAATCTTCGTTAGCCAGTACTTTGCCATCCAGATCGCGCAAAACAGCCTGGTATTTAAATGCGTTTGGCGACTGAGCAAATACGCCCGTGCCTAAAAATAAAATCGCGAATACAAATAGTACTGCGAACTTTTTAAGTTTGGTAAAATTGTTCATAATAAATTATTTTTGGTTTATATCAATATTTTTAAGAATTAGTTTAAGATTACTCCCGCTTTATGATTTTAAATAATTTCAAATCCTTTTCATCGGACTTAACCCGCAAAAGAAACGATGACGGGCTATACTGTTCCATGGGAATTGTAGTTAGTTCACTTTCAATTCTTCCTTCCACCAGAAGCTGACCGGTTTCATTGTAAAGGGAATAGTTTAATCCCTCGAGGTTTGAGGTATTAACATTTAGCTTTAAATGGTTTGTTACCGGGTTTGGATAAGCTTTGATTTCGAAACCAAGAGCCGCAATTTCAGAAATAGCTGTTACAATCATATCACCCTGGTGCATTCCCTGGGTTAAATAGTACTGCCCATTCAGGCCCGTTTCAATTACCGGCTCGCCTACTGTCCAGCTTACCTGGACTGCACTGCCTACATCGTGGTCGCCAGCAGTGGAAACTACCTCTTGCGCAGACAACACATTAAATACTGATAATACTAGAAATACTAGGAAAAGTTTAAGGATATTTTTTTTCATGTCTAAAAATTTTGCACAAGTTAAAACAATATTGCAAGAGATGCAAAAAAAATTAGCACATTTACTGAACATAAGTGTGATGAAATAAACCAGAAGGAGAGGGAAAAAGGAACCTGTTTGGATTTCAAATTTTAACATGAAAAAACCTTTAATTGAATAAAATCATTAACCAAACTTTAGACCCAGCCTTAAAGCTTTGATTAGCAAACAACTAATACAAACATCATCGCAATGAATGAATAACGGGTATTCCTAATTTATAAATGCCAATACAGTTTTACAGGACAATAGAATCTAATGACTTACAAAGTACCCGCTTAAAATTTAATCCAAACTACTGGCAAATAAAATTTAAACATTTGAGTTGATTATTCAAAAAAATACTTAGCCTAATTCTAAATATATCTCATTAAAAGTGTCACGAAACTTCTTCCTGCTTTGTGCAATGCAGCAGAATATCTAAATCTAAATGTGTACTTGTTGCTGAATTTTTCTCGAATTGGGCATTTTGAAATCATTGTTCAAAAAAAAATAGGCCAGTGAAATAAATCACCAGCCTAATTTTTGTTAGAAGTATAGATTGTCTCACAAATTGAAAAGATTATGAGATAGCCCTAAATTATTCATTATCTTTTGCTTCTTGTATAAGTTTGTTATACGTTATAATATAATTTTCCTTTGTTTTTCTAATTATTTCTTCTCTATAGCTCGCATCTGTAAATAACTTATTTAAACCAGGGTGATCACTAATATTGATTCCCTGACTAGCAAATTGATCTTCTAAATAAATCATGGCATCATCCATTACTTCGCTGCTAAGTTCAGAAGGCATATAAGTTTCAAGCATTTCCAATCTTGTCATCTCTGGTGTAGACTCAGGTTCAGGCTCAGTTTCGATTGCAGCTGATTTAAGTTCTACAGACTTTTCATCCGGAGCAACTTTTCCACTTTCCAAAACCAGTAAACGTTTTTCCAATGAGCTGTATTTTTTTTCCAGTTCATTGATTTTCTTTTCCTGTTTAACAGCTAAATGTGCAACATCGTTAGAATTAAGGCCAATGGCCATATTTACAAATGAAACTCCATCGCTTAATAAAGAATTAGACCAAGCTACACCAACGATCTCCTTGTATTGTTCTGGTTTAATATCATCTGGAGATACTGCAATTCCTGATCCATCGTTTAATCCTGAAGGTATGATATATTCTCCAGAGGCAACAATTCCTCTAACTTTAACCGGAATTTGTCCCATAAATGCAACTTTTTCATACAAAATTTCAGATCCTTCTTTTGGCATATTTCCTAAAATAACAGGATTAGTTGAAACCACCATATACTTTTGAGCACCAGTCGTAAGTTTTGATATTTTGCCGGCATTCACTCGTACAATATCTCCTGCCAAAATTTGTTCCCCCGGATTTTCACGTTCCAACCACTCAGCATAATCTGCTCCTCCAGACTGATACGTAACTCCTAATTGTGTATTTGCAAAAGCAACAAATGATGCTAAATTGGCTGTAGCCAAAATAAGATCTGCTAATGCTGCTGCAATACAAGCCCCGCAGGGTCCCGCTGAAGCACCTAATCCAGCAACGACGACAGGAATGAAAGAAGTCCCTTGATTAACAATCGCCTTTGCTTCTTCTGCTACTAGTATATAATACTCAGTCAAATATTCAGGATTACTCCACAAATCATTTGCTGTTTCTCCCTCTACGCGACCAATAATATTATCATTACCATCTAAAAAACTTATAAAATTATTCTCAACATTTGGTGTTCCTCTACGAACCTTAATTGCGATTCCATCTCCATTTCCTGAATTTGTATTTTCAAAAAGGGCAATATGATCGCTTGACGATCCTTTAACATGAAGCTTTAAATTTGCCGTAGAACCTACAGATGTAGCTACAGCAGTACCTGCTGCTACTCCGATACCTACATTTGAATTAAACGTTGCATTACCGTTAGTTGCAAATGTTATTCTATCAGATCCACTTCTGAATTTGAGGTCGTTTGCATAGTCTACTACCGATGCCATATATAAAGTGTTCCACCTTAAGCTTGACGTACCAAGAGTTCGATTCATAGATGTTAAATCGGGTGCTATGTTTCCTGCAATTTGCATTTTTTGTGATGGTGATGGTACACCAAGTCCAAAGTTTCCTTCAACCAATAAGCCATTGGTTGGTGCGACTGTATTTATATAACCATTTCCAATTGATGCGTTACCATCAACTATTAACATGTTAGAACTAACTGGGACTGAATTAATATCCATTGTATCAACACTTGAAGCTGCTTCACCAATAATAACCTGCGCCTCGAAAGTAGCTTCCTGCCCCACATTTAATCTCCTTCCAATACCAACACCTCCCGTAACCGTTAATGCTCCATCTAATGGAGTAGTTGACTGCGTACTATTCTTAATTGCTAATTTTCCGTTAAGATCCAAATCGGCATCAAAGCGCAAGTACTCATTGTCAAATTCACCATAAATCAAAGCGCCTTTTGTTAAAGGAGGAGCATTTTCTAAAAATTTCAAATTGAGGTCGGCCTCATCATTATTAATAAATAACTTGTTACTTGCTAAAGCTGTATCTTTTGCAGCCTGGAAACCCAGAAAAAGGTTACCATCACCCGATGCTAATCCGCTACCGGCTAAATCACCCAAAGCTGTATTGGTACTTCCTGTACTTAGCAACAAAGAATTTTGTCCCATTGCAGTATTATAATTACCAACACTATTTGTTCGCAACGATCGATAACCAACAGCTGTATTACTTAAACCTGTTGTATTGGCAACAAGAGAACTGTCACCAACCGCAGCGTTTTGTGAGCCAATGGTATTAGAATATAAAGCCCTGTTTCCAAAAGCTGAGTTTTGTGAACCTATTGTATTAAGATTTAAGGTCTGATAACCTAATGCCGAATTATTAAATCCTGTGGTATTAGTATAGAGTGCCTGCGATCCCATGGCGGCATTTCTTTCGCCTGTTAAGTTTGAATACAAAGCAGCATCTCCAACTGCAGCATTGTTTGTTCCGTCTGTATTTGAATACAAAGCACGTGTACCAACTGCTGTATTTTCACTTGCAGTATTATGACGCAATGCCTGAGAACCTACAGCTGAGTTTCTGTCGCCCGATA
>CAYZBC010000376.1:0-4813 GCA_964476535.1 uncultured Maribellus sp. | reverse complement strand
ACCGCCCTTCTATTCCCAATCGTTTAAACGAAACTTTCAACTGATTGTACGTACCACCGTATAAATAAGGCGACGAAACGATATTATCTCCTACGTCCAAAAGCGTATTAAATGCTAAAAATTGTGCAGCATGACCAGAACCAACTGCCAGCGCCGCGACTCCTCCTTCAAGCGCTGCAACCCGCTTTTCAAAAACATCGGAAGTGGGATTCATTATTCGCGTGTAAATATTGCCGAATTCTTTTAGCGCAAATAAATTTGCTGCATGATCGGCATCGTTAAAAACATACGAAGAAGTTTGATAAATCGGTACTGCCCGCGAATTAGTTGTTGCATCAGGCTGATGACCTGCGTGTAATTGCAGGGTTTCGAAGTTTAATTTTTTTGTTGTCATTTTATTTATTTTTTGGATTATGAAAAATCGTTTTAATTAGCCCCATAAATCCCCCGAAGGGGACTATCCCTCCCTTCAACTTACGGGGAGGTTACAAGAGGATCTAAAAGAACGCGTTATATATTACCCGAACACCTTTTTCTTTGTCGGAACTTTTTATAACCAGATAACTTACCAAATCGGAAGCTCCTGAACCACTTAACAAAACATTGATTTTATTGTTGGCAACGGCACTAAAAATTTTAGCTGAAACACCATAATTTTTTTGCATTCCATGACCAACAATTCCAATAAGTGAAACCTCTTTTTCAACTGAAATATCTTTAACCGCTGAAAAACCAAGTTGTTGAATCAGAGACAAAGCTTTATCTCCCGTTTGTTCTGCCAGTACGAGGTTAATTGATGTTTGCGACGTTATTACCGATTTAATATTGATTCCTGCGTCGTTTAATTTTGTAGTTACTTTTGCCAAAATACCTGGTTTTAACCCTACTCCCGGTCCATTCAACTTCATCAGCGAAATATCGTCGGTGCAAGCCACACTTTTTACAATCTGCTCTTCAATAAACATTTCGGTATTAATAATTGTTTTTACAGCTCCTTCTGGAGTTGATGAATTAATTACTTGAATTGGGATGTGTTCCTGTTCCAACGGCTCCACTGTGCGCGGGTGAAAAGAGTAGTGTTCAAAATAGGCCAGTTCGCTGGCTTCTGAATAAGTTAACCTTTTTATATTTCGCGGATTGGAAACAATTAGTGAATCGGCTCGTTGGAAATCGCTATCCAAATCCCAGAGTTCCAGTTTTTCTGCACCCAATTCACGAGTTAAAAATGCAGCGGTGTAATCTGCTGCCAATTTTCCGGTTCTTGCAATTTTTCCATTTTTAGCAATTCCATAAGAACCCGGAACGATAAAAACAGATTCAGAAAGTTTCTTAATTTTTTTCTGATTTATGGAGAGGAAAGTTGCATTTCCAAAATCGGAAGTGGTTAATAATTCTATTTCTTCGGGCCAAACAATCCTTATTTTTGGCGCAATCAAATTCCATTTTGTTTTCAAAATTTCAACAGAAAGTTTTTCACTAAAAGTTAAAACCTGGTCTTTTAACGACGGGGAATAATCGCCAATAAGTGCAATTCCCTTTAACAAATTAGTAAGCTGCTCTAAAAGTCGCCGGTATTCTTCGGAAACTTCTATTCCTATCCTTTCAGTAAAAAAAGAGTTGAACTTTACCAACAACTCATCGGTATTTATACTTTGTTGAAATACATTAAAAATGCTCATTTCTATTTCCTCAAATAATTCGGGAATCGCAGAAACCACTACGAATTTTTGTTCGTTGCTTTTTGCTAAAAATTGAATTAAATTCTGTATTGATTTGGAGTTGCCAATATGACTACCACCCAAGCGAATAACTCTATTCGACATAAATTATGTTTTTGAAAATTTTGATTTTGAAAAAAATACTTGAGATAAATGTGCCTTCTGCCAACAGAAAATATTGAAAGAAGGCTAGCGCATACGCATATATTGTAACAACAACATGAATTCAGCACAACAGCAGATTGCTTTTGCCTTTGAAGAAGTATTTCTAAATTCTAAATTCATTTTATCGATTTTGCTTGCGACAAATATATATTGATTTTTTAAAACACCAAACTTATTTGGAATGAGTTTAGATAAAGATAACATTTGATGGTGATTTTAAATTCCATTTGATCTGTCCATGAAATGGGACGGATTAGATGAATATCAATTCGTAGATTAGGTAATAATCCGTACAGTTATATAAACTTTTCATTTTTTTTGAATTTGACATAAAAATAATTTTACCTTTTAAGAAAGAGTGTTAAAGCTTTATTAAATTGGTTATTATGAAAAGTTAATCTACAGGTCGTATTTATCGATGAGGTAAATAAAAGATGCAATCGCAGCGCTTCCCATCTGGAATTCACGAAAATTAACATGTTCGAAAGTATCGTTACCCGAATGATGAAAATCGAAATACCGCTGCATATCTGGCACAAAAGAAGAAAGCGGAGTTCCAAATTGTTTCAGCGGGCCAATGTCAACGCCACCACCACCTTTTTTGAAATAGGTAATTCCATAAGGTTCAAAGTATTTTTTCAAAGCCAATATTTCTTCTAAACGATCATCCAGGGCTGAAACTCCAAATCCTTTGGGCATCAATGCACCGCGATCAGCTTCCAACGCAAAATAGTGATTCTCCTTTTTCAAAGCTCCCTGCCGGGCATACTCTTTTCCACCACGTTGTGCCACTTCTTCATCCATAAACATTACCGCCCGAATTGTTCTTTTAGGTTTAATACCTAACTTTTGAAACAACCTCAATACTTCGATGCTTTGCATACAACCCGCACCGTCGTCATGCGCTCCTTCGCCAGTTTCCCAGGCATCGAGATGACCACCAACAGTAATTATTTCATCGGGAAATTTCGATCCTCTGATTTCACCTATTACGTTGTAAGATGTAACTTCAGGCAATTCATAACAAGTTGTTCGAAAGATAAAATCCAATTCCGTGTCAATCTTTAACCATTCACTTAACAAATTAGCTCCGTTTGTACTTATCGCAACTGCCGGAATTTTTGGAACAGTATCGTTGTACATCAATACTCCGGTGTGCGGGAAATCGTCTTGCGAAGTGGTTAACGAACGCACCACAACCCCAACAGAGCCAAACACTCCTGCCCGGGCAGCTCCGCGAGTACGCTGGTTGGCTGCTTTCCCATACGCACCAAAAGTATTTATCATGGTTGGATCCATCAGGCGATTAAAAAACACAATCTTACCTTCAATGTTTTTTCGTCCCAACTCTTCCAGTTGTTTAAAATCGTGAACCTCAATAATCTTGGTCGAAAGACCCTCTTCTCCTGTACCGACCGACATTCCCAAAGCTGTTACAGGAACTTCTGCACTCCCAAATTCAGTCGAATGAATTGCAGCTGATTCAGTTTCGCCTCACACCCAATGCTGCACCTGAACAGGTTGTTTTTCAACTCTGTCAAGTTTTATGTTTTTTATTAATTGAAAAGTAAATTCAACAGGATCAACTGCTTTAAAAGATCCGGTAATTCTACCGTTATAATTTTCACACAGATAATGTAGATTTTCGAAGCTGTTTGATCGGTTAATGCTTCGTCAAATAAAGTTTTAATTAATTTACTTTCATCTTACTAAGCATTCATAGTTAAAGAAATATTCAAGAGTAAAATCGTTCCAAGGACAATTTCATTCATCCGTATAAATTTGATTTTTAAAGGTGCTGACATTACAAACTTCAAAAACTTTAACAAAAGAAATTCATTTCTGAAATCGGATTCACCTAATTTTTTGAACCAAAGTGAACAAAATTCTAATTCGAAAGTTAAAAAAGGAGGTTATCTGGCTTAAAATTTCGGATACCTTTTAATTTTATTTAAACTCAATTAACTTTGCACTCGAAAATTTTCATAAAAATACAGCATGGGTAATAATTTACTTAAAGGAAAAAGAGGGATAATTTTTGGAGCTTTAAATCCAGATTCAATTGCATGGAAAGTGGCAGAGCGTGCACACGAAGAAGGAGCTACAATAACGTTAACTAATACTCCGGTTGCGTTGCGAATGGGTGAAACCAAAAACCTTGCAGATAAATTGAACACTGTTGTAATTGGGGCAGACGCAACTAATGTTGAAGACCTCAACAATTTGTTTATCGAATCGATGGAAGTTTTAGGAGGTAAAATTGATTTTGTGTTACACTCCATTGGAATGTCGCCAAATGTTCGAAAAGAACGCCATTACAGCGATTTAGACTATAATTATTTAGATAAAACGCTAGATGTTTCGGCTGTTTCGTTTCATAAAGTTTTACAAACTGCCAAAAAATTAGATGCCATTAACGAATGGGGTTCTGTTGTGGCACTTTCGTATGTTGCTGCCCAACGTACTTTCTTTGGATATAACGACATGGCCGATGCGAAATCGTTGCTCGAATCAATTGCACGTAGCTTTGGTTACATCTACGGAAGGGAACGCAATGTTCGAATTAATACCATTTCGCAATCGCCAACGCATACAACAGCTGGAAGTGGCGTAAAAGGATTCGACAGATTACTTGATTTTTCTGAAAGAATGTCGCCATTGGGAAATGCAACAGCCGCCGAATGTGCCGATTATTGCATCACTATGTTTTCTGACCTGACCAAAAAAGTTACCATGCAAAACCTCTTCCACGATGGTGGTTTCTCTAACATGGGAATGAGTTTACGAGCATTACAACAATACGAAAAAGGATTGCACCACGATTGCGACTGTGGTCTAAAAGAAGAAAATGGTCATAAATTTGACTAGAAAAAACAATATTACAACTGTATTGAAAAACCGCTCTTTGTGAAAAAAGATCGGTAATTTTT
>CAYZBC010000375.1:0-4813 GCA_964476535.1 uncultured Maribellus sp. | reverse complement strand
AGATTTTTTATTTTTGGAAGGAAAACTGTCGCACTTACTAATTGAATTTTCGAAGGCATCAATTGTTTTTGGTGAAAGAGAATTAATTTCACCATTAGATACTTCTGCTTGGATTTTTTCTTTATTGCTTATATTATGTTTTAAGAATTTGGCCAGTTCAAAAAATAATTCATTTCGATTAACCGGTTTATATAAAAATCCATCAAAGTTTCCTGAGTTTTCAATTTTATCAGAACTAAGCACCGATGCCGTAAAAGCAACAATTGGGATGTGCGCTATTTTCGGATTATTTTTGATTCTTTTGGCGACCTCATAACCATCAATACCCGGCATGCGAATATCGAGCATTATTAAATCGGGAGCGGTATAATTTAGTATTTCGAGAGCAATTTTACCATTTTCGGCAGATAATACGGAAAGGAGTGTTGGTGAAAAAAAATTTTCAATCGTGTTAATATTCAATGGAACGTCGTCGACCACCAGTATTTTTGCCTTTTCAAATATTATATCTATATCTTCATTGAAATGATTTTTCCGCTTCAATGCAGAATTGCTTATTTTAACTTCTGATAAACACACGGTAAAAACAGCTCCTTTACCCATAGTGCTTTGCACGCTAATTATTCCATTCATTTTTTCGAGCAGTCTTCTTGTAATTGTTAATCCAAGCCCTGCTCCTCCATAGGTTCTGTTTGACTGCCCGGATTGTTGAGTGAATGCTTCAAAAATTAATTCTTGTTGAGATTCTGGGATACCAATTCCCGTATCTTTTATTGTAAGAATCAGCTCTCC
Organism: uncultured Maribellus sp.; assembly: GCA_964476535.1. Lineage (GTDB taxonomy): Bacteria > Bacteroidota > Bacteroidia > Bacteroidales > Prolixibacteraceae > Draconibacterium. Next base: position 4,021 of record CAYZBC010000375.1, on the reverse strand, counting down.
TTTCTTTTCTGATTTTTTAGTAAAATTTGCATTTATTTCCACATAACCCTCATGTGTGAACTTTACAGCATTTCCTATTAAATTAAATAATACTTGTTTTATTCTGATTTCGTCGATTTGAAGAGTGGGTGGAAGTTCAGGTGATATATCTGTCTTAATATCAACACCTTTTCTTACTAACTTATCAGAAAACATGAGTACTATTTCCTCCAGTATATTTTTTAAATCGCAGGGTTGTGCCGAAATTTCCAGTTTACCGGCTTCAATTTTAGACAAATCAAGAATATCGTTTAATAAAGCCAACAAAAGATTTCCACTGCTTAATACCGATTTTATCATTTTCTTGTGTCGAAGCGAATCAATATCATGGTAAAGTGCTTCGCTAAATCCGAGTATAGCATTCATTGGGGTACGAATTTCATGGCTCATATTAGCAAGGAATTCGCTTTTTGCCTTATTAGCTTCCTCTGCATTTTCTTTCGCTTTAATAAGGTCCTTTTCCAATTTTTTATGTGTACTGATATCAGCCTGAATAGAAACAAAATTGGTAATTATACCTTGGCTGTTTTTAATGGGCGAGATAGAGGTTAACACCCAAAATGACTCCCCGTTTTTTCTTTTATTAACGATTTCGCCCGTCCATTTTTTTCCTTTTTTTATGGTTTCCCACATTTCTTCATACAGGCTTTGTGGATGTGTTCCTGATTTAAGAATATTTGTTTTTTTGCCAATACTTTCATTTTCAGAATAACCGGTGGTTTCAACAAATGTTGGATTAACAAATTCAATAATTCCATCAACATCTGTTATTACTATTGAAAGAGGATTTTGCTCTACAGCTGTTGATAGTTTTGTTAGGCTATCCTGTGCCAGAAGAAGTTTTTCCTGGCTTATGGCATTTTTCATTCTTGATGATACCAGCCCTGAAACTGTTTTTAACCGTTCAAGGTGCTCCTGGTTGTAAAAGTTTTTTTCAGGATGTTCTGTATCGATAACTCCAATCACCTGACCATCGGCAACAATCGGAACGGTGAGCTCTGAAAACCGTATTTGGTCATCAACTATATATCTCGAATCTTTTGATGTGTCTGCAATTATTTCAGGGACACCTGTTTTTCCAACGGTACCAACAATCCCCTGTCCATATGGTATTATTATTGGATTTTTAACGGCTTTGCTTTTTAATTGCTTTGGTCCGTATGCCGATCGTTGAATCAGGTTTTTTTCATCATCATCAAACAGGTAAATAATACAATCTACAAAACCCAATTCCTTGATAGTTAGGTTTACAACTTCCCAAACAATTTCATCAATTGTGTTGTGCTTTAAAATGGATGTTGCGAAGTGATTTATTATTTTAAGGTACTTTTCATTGCTTCTGAGTTTCTCACTTTGTTCTTCGGTAATGCGCTTTGCTTCCAATTGTTGCGATATATCTCTTGCAACAATAATTAACTCTCCAAAAGAACAATCCTCGGCTATAATTTTTTTTAAACTTCCGGAAAGATAGCATGGTTTGTCGTCACATTTCAAACATTTTTTTTCAAAAAACTGGATATTAATTCCCAGCCAAATCTGTTGGTTTGCTTTTGTAAGCATAGGAAATTCAACGTATCCCATGCAATTTTTAGTTAGAAACAATTTAGAAGTGAACCTAAACGCCGGTTTTTTGTATTCTGGTGCAACAAAATCAAATATATTTTTCCCAATAATTTCATTCATTGAATAACCAAGGGTCAGACAGGTTATTTTGTTTACAAAAGATATTGTTCCGTCGAGATTAATTTTGCAAATTAAATCGCTAATACTTTCCACCAACGATTGGTAATTGCTTTCACTTGCCTGTAGTTTGGTAGTTCTCTCAACTATTATTTTTTCCTGATTCTCATTTAATTTTATTAATTCCTGGTTTGAAGCATATAATTGTAGGCTTTTTTCTTCAAGGAGTTTCTCGGCTTCCACTCTTGCCCGTTTTTCCCGTTCGAATCGTCTTTTATATAACTCCAGGTTATTATTCATACTTTCATCGTTAGTATAAACTCTACTTCAGTATTATCTTCTTTTAAAGGTAAATCTTTAATTTCAACAACTTCATTATAATGGATAAAGCATCCGTATATTAATCCTTTCGCAAAGTCAGACATTGCCCGAGTCGATTTATAAATTAAAGTCATTTCAGTATCAGAGCGAAGTTTTGCAAGAAGAGAAGGCAATTGTGCTTCCGGATATAATTTTAAAACTTCAACATGTATCGTATCTTCCACATGTGTTAAAAGCTCAAAAGAACTGGTATATGAATTAACGAATTTTGAATAACTCTTTGTAAAGATTTTGAAAACATGTTTTCCATAAGTCTCCAATAATTGAGGTACTCCTATTTCTGTACATTTGCTCAGATTTACAACTAATGAAACTAATTCTGAGTGCGGATAAGTCCCAACTGATGTATAAGCTCCGTCGTTAGGTAAATTCGAGTCTACTATAATTCTATCAACCATTTCATAACCAAACATTTCATCGACCATCTCCAGAAATTCATTAAAAATAAGTCCTTTCATACTGATTGTATTTTAATATACACATCAATTTATTAAAAAATATCGGAAATGCACTTCTATTTGTTTATCATTTATACAAATAAGATTGATGCAAGCTTAGATTTCAAGAATTCGCATATTTAATTCTTTTAAAAAAGAAATAAATGGAATTGAGTGTTTCTGTTTACATTATTTTTAAATTTAAGAAAAATTGGATTTTACATAGCTGATTTATTGAAGGATATAGATTCTGACAAATGCAAAAAATTAAATTATTTAAACGAAAGGAATGTAGAGTACTAACCTGGCAAGGGAAACTTGTTTTAGTATTGATTTTTGTGTTTGCTTTTTCACTTTTTCTAAAATTTATTCCTGTGTTTTTAAGTAGGAACAATCCAAATGGTGGAAACATTCTCGTTCTCGATGGACAAATGCCGGACTTCGCTGTTAAAAAAGCGATTAATATTTTTGAATCGGGAGACTATAAATATATTATTACTACCGGTGGAAAAATTCAAAGCGGATATTTTATTGCTGAATTTAAATCGATGGCTGAATTTACAGCTGCAACATTTCTGAAGTTGGGTTTTGATAAGGATAAACTTATTGTAGTTCCTGGGGGTGACAACCAACGCGACCGCACCTATAATTCGGCACTTTCACTAAAAAGGTGGATGATAGAAAACGAAGAAAATTCAGAACAAATAGATGTGTTGGCGGTTGGTAGTCATGCCAGACGAAGCAGATTTCTTTTTAAAAAGGCTTTTGATAATAATTTAAATATTGGGATTATTTCTATTGAAGATCCTGCTTATAATCCAGGCAAATGGTGGCAATCAAGTGTTGGCACCCGAGTGGTATTAAGTGAAACAATTGCTTATTTTTATGTGTTGCTGTTTTTTTAAGGTTAACTGCTATTAATTAGAGGATACTGATTTTTTGATCAGGAATTAGCCTTTGTTGTTTTGTTGTCAGGAGTTTATCGAAATAATTAATTGTTTGCTGAAGCCCTTCTCTTAATGGAATCTTTGGTTGGCATCCACCTAGTTTTTCTTTCGCCAATGATATATCAGGCTGTCTTTGTGTTGGATCATCTTTGGGCAGTGATAAATGAATGATTTTTGATTTTGATTGGATAAGTTCCAGGATATATTCAGCTAACTCAAGCATTGTGAACTTCCCGGGATTTCCAATATTTACCGGACTCCTAAAATCATTTGGTGTTGCCATCATTCTTATCATTCCTATCACAAGATCGCTTACAAATTGAAATCTACCGGTTTGTTTTCCTTCCCCAAATATTGTAATGTCTTTATTTTGAAGCGCCTGAACAATAAAATTTGAAACTACTCTTTTGTCGTGAGGCTCTAATTTCGGGTCAGTGAAAAATTAGGGTGGATCAAGCATAAATCTTAGCCAGTCTAAATAAGAAAAATGATATATCTGTTACACCTCTTTGTGTAGTTCTGAAAGCTTTTATTTTG
>CAYZBC010000374.1:0-4817 GCA_964476535.1 uncultured Maribellus sp. | reverse complement strand
TTTCACAATCTGGAACAAGAAATAAACAAATCTCTACTGCCTTTTTTTATTTTACTTAATCTTCAAGCGGTTTCGATTAGCTATCTGTTTTTAAATATTTGCTGTGAATAAAAATATTTAAATGTGTACTTTTAGTTTTTTAAATTTAGTGAGTATGCTAATCCATTTTACCCTTTTCAAAAACCCATTCAGAAAAAATTATTTTGCCTTGGCTAAGGTTTTCATTTCGGTTGTTTTAATCCTATTTATTTCCTGTTGCACAAACAAAACTGAAAAACAAAACAATGCAAACAAAATAACCGTTGCGGCTTACTATTTTCCCAACTACCACACCGGTGACTCCCGAAATGAGTTAAACATGGGTGCAAACTGGTCGGAATGGGAATTGGTGAAAGCTGCGCAACCACGTTTTTCAGGTCATCAGCAACCCAAAGTTCCTGAGTGGGGATACGTTGATGAAAAAGATCCAAAAGTAATGGCGAAGAAAATTGATGCAGCTGCCGATAACGGAATCGATTGCTTTATTTTCGACTGGTATATGTACGAAGATGGTCCGTTTTTAAACCGTTGTATTGATGAAGGTTTTCTGAAAGCAAAGAATACGAAGAAGATTAAATTTGCGCTGATGTGGGCCAACCACGATTGGGTAAATATTCACCCATACACTCGTGGCACTGAACAAAAACTACTCTATCCCGGCAAAGTTTCGCCCGAACGATTTGAGAAAATCGGCAACTTTGTAATCAAAGAATATTTTACAAAATCAAATTATTGGAAAATTGACGGAAAAGCTTATTTCTCGATTTATGATGTGCAGAAATTTGTGGATAGTTTTGGAAGTATTGAAGCCACAAAATCAGCCATGGAACAGCTGGATAAAAAGGCGATAAAAGCCGGATTAAAAGGAATTCACTGGAACTTGGTTGCCTGGGGAAATCCCGTTCTTCCGGTTGAAAACCCTCCGTCAAATACCCCTGAACTTATCCGTTTGCTTGGTTTTAATTCCGCAACTTCATACGTTTGGATTCATCATTCTAACTTACACGAAACACAAACCGATTACAATTGGGTGCGTGATCGTTATTTTGAACACTGGGAAAAAGCAGAAAAAGATTACGATGTTCCCTATTTTCCCAATGTAACAATGGGCTGGGATCCCACTCCACGTTGCGATCTAAAATCGGAATGGGCAAATGTGGGTTACCCTTTCATGAATACAATAGGAAATAATACGCCCGAAAATTTCAAAACAGCTTTGCAAATAACAAAAGATAAATTATTGGGAGATCCGAATGGACCACGGATTTTGAACATCAACTGCTGGAACGAATGGACAGAAGGAAGCTACCTGGAACCTGATACCATTAATGGAATGCAATATCTGGAAGCAGTGAAGGAGGTTTTTAAATGATTCCTTTTTCATTTCAATCTTAAATTTTTGTATGTTTAAAATTACAACCTTACCATTTGCATTTCACTAGATAGATTTCTACTAACTTTATACCTTCTAAAATTTATTTTTATGATTCAACAGGATAAATTCACAAAACTCAAATCCGAACTAGACGGCGACCTTTTTGTCGATAACATTCAACGTATTTTGTATTCAACCGATGCATCTCAATACAAAGAGATGCCATTGGCGGTAACTAAACCAAAATCGGTTGACGACATTAAAAAAATAATTGCTTTTGCCCACGAAAATAATACTTCGATTATTCCGAGGGGGGCGGGTACTTCTCTTGCCGGACAAGTTGTTGGAAATGGAATTGTTGTTGACATTTCAAAATATTTGAACAAAATTCTGGAATTCAACAAAGAAGAAAAATATGTTATTGTTGAACCCGGAGTAAATTTAGCTGAACTGAACTTGTTTCTGGCAGAACATGGACTTCAATTTGGGCCGGAGACATCAACGGCAAACCGTTGTGTAATTGGTGGAATGCTGGGAAACAATTCGTGTGGATTACATTCATTGGTTTATGGCAGTGTGCGCGAACATATTTTGGAAGTGGATGCGTTCCTTTCCGATGGTTCGGAAACCACTTTCAAAGCCCTTTCGAAAAATGGATTTCAGCAAAAATTAAATGGCAATCCCAACCAACTTGAAAAAGCCATTTACCAAAATATTAATGACATTTTATCGAATCCAGAAAACCAAAAAGAGATTCGGGAACAATTTCCTGCACCGGAACTTACACGCCGAAACATGGGTTATGCCATCGATGAGTTATTAAATTCTGAAATATTTACCGAGGGTGGCGAAACATTTAACTTTTGTAAATTGCTTGCCGGTTCGGAAGGAACTTTGGCTTTTTCGCACCGAATTAAATTGAATCTCATTCCTCTCCCGCCAAAATACAAAGGATTGGTTTGCGCCCATTTTGAAACTTTGGAAGAATCCTTGCTCGGAAACTTAGTTGCGTTAAAACACAAACCAACGGCCATTGAATTAATGGACGATACCATATTGCAATGCACCAAACAAAACATCGAACAAAATAAAAATCGTTTTTTTGTGAAAGGCGATCCGGGTGCACTTCTGATGATAGAATTTTCGTTTGAAACAGAAACGGAATTAAATACAAAGGCAATTGAACTTGAAAAAGATTTTCGTGATGCCGGACTGGGTTACCATTTCCCATTGGTTACCGGAGCAGATAAAATAAAACGTGTTTGGGCACTTCGTACCGCAGGGCTTGGGCTTTTGGCAAATATTCCCGGCGACCGGAAAGGTGTTCCCGGGATTGAAGACACTGCTGTTGCCCCTGAATTTCTTACCGATTACGTAGCAGATATTAAAAAAGTACTTTCAAAACTTGGACTTACCAGTGTTTTTTATGCGCATATCGCCACAGGCGAAATTCATTTCCGACCGTTGATTAATTTTAAAGATCCGGCTGATGTTAAGCTTTTTGATACGCTGATGAACGAGGTTGCCAAACTGGTAAAAAAATACCGTGGTTCGATGAGTGGAGAACATGGCGATGGCCGTGCACGAGGAAAATTTATTCCGTTTATGTTGGGTGAACACAATTATCAGTTGGTTAAAAAACTTAAAAAAACATGGGATCCGAATAATATTTTCAATCCCGGGAAAATAGTGAATACCCCCCCAATTACCGAAAACTTGCGCGTAATTCCCGGAAAACCAACTCCCAATTTTGAAACTTATTTCGATTTCACAAAAAACAACGGGTACATGCGTAGCATTGAAAAATGCAACGGTACGGGTGATTGCCGGAAAAGTGAAAAAATTGGCGGAACCATGTGTCCCACTTTTATGGCTACCCGCGATGAAGATAAAAGCACCCGCGGACGGGCAAATATTTTACGCGAATTTCTGTACAACAATGAAAAAGAAAATCCTTTTGACCACAAAGAAATTTACGATATTCTGGATCTTTGTATATCGTGCAAAGCGTGTAAAAGCGAGTGCCCGTCGAATGTTGACATGGCTAAATTAAAAGCTGAATTCCTGCAGAAATATTATGATATTCATGGAATTCCACTTCGCTCTAAATTGGTTGCATACTTGCCACGATTAAATAAACTGGCAGTAGTTTTTCGTCCCATTTCCAATTTTGTAATGAATACTTCGCTATTGAAAAAATCAATTGGTTTTTCAACCTTACGAAATGTTCCTGCACTTTCAAAAATTACTTTAAACCGCTGGGTGGGAAAAGGAATTCCACTGTCTGAAACAAAAACAAAAGGAAAAGTTTATCTGTTTAACGACGAGTTTACCAATTACAACGAAAGCGACATTGGAATTAAAGCAATTCTTTTATTGACAAAACTGGGATACGAAGTAAAAATCCCTGTTCACATAGAAAGTGGACGGACATTTCTATCAAAAGGTTTGGTGCGAACTTCCAAAAAAATAGCCATTCAAAATGTAACTCTTTTAAAAGATATTATTACAAACGAAACACCATTAATTGGCATTGAACCTTCTGCAATTTTAGCTTTCAGAGATGAATACCCGGAACTCGTGGATAAAAATTTACAAGCAGATGCAGATAAACTAGCAAAGAACGCATTGCTTTTTGAAGAGTTTATTTCTGTTGAAATTGAAAAGGGAAACATCTCTGAAACGGATTTCACGACAGAAAAAAAGCAAATTCTGTTACACGGTCACTGCCAGCAAAAAGCAATTGCATCAACCGAACCGTCTAAAATTATGCTTTCGCTACCTAAAAATTATACGGTAAAAGAAATTCCATCGGGTTGTTGCGGAATGGCAGGTTCGTTTGGCTACGAAAAAGAACATTACGATTTATCTATGAAAATTGGTGAGCTGGTACTTTTCCCAGCTGTTCGCGAAGCGGAAGAAAAAATAATAATTTCAGCTCCCGGAACATCGTGCCGCCACCAGATTAAAGATGGAACGGGAAAATCTGCTTTACATCCGGTGGAGGTTTTGTATGAGGCGTTGGTTTAAGTCAATAATACAATTTTATATGACTGTTCGGTTCGTTACCTAATCCGCAAATTGATTCTCCCGGTTTACCCCAGCCCTGAAGGGAGTAGGGACAATCAATTAGTTCCCTTTATGGCCGGGCTAACGAATTGATATTCAGAATAAAAATTGGGTATAAAAACGGATAGTCGTTCAATTCTATTGAGTTAAAAGGAACCGTTCTTTCAAGATAGAGAACGGTTCCTTTGTTTTTTATAAATATCATGGCTTTTTTTCTATTGATTATATAAAATCAATATAATGAACAATTTTTGGATCGAAAGATATAGCACTGATGAATATGCTTCTGGCGAAAAGTCAAATCAACGTACAAAACAGGACAGAATAATTTCAA
>CAYZBC010000373.1:0-4817 GCA_964476535.1 uncultured Maribellus sp. | reverse complement strand
ACGGTTGCTGTTATGGATTGGGATTCTCACCGTTATCTTGAAGCGTATTTTGCCGTTCCGATGATGGGAGCTGTGCTTCATACGATAAATGTGCGTTTGTCGCCCGAACAAATGGTTTATACTATCGAGCATGCAGAAGATGATGTTATTATTTGTCATTCCGATTTTCTGCCATTACTTGAAGCTATTAAGGGACGAATTTCAAATGGACGAAAATTTATTTTGATTGATGAAGGAAGTGAAATTGCCAAACATCATATTCATTTTGAAGGAGAATATGAAAAAATGTTGGCAGAAGTATCGTCGGAATTTGAATTTCCTGAATTTGATGAAAACACACGGGCTACTACATTTTATACCACAGGAACAACCGGTCTTCCAAAAGGCGTATATTTTTCGCACCGACAGTTGGTTTTACACACTCTATCCGCTACAGCAACACTTGCAACTCCTGCGGTTCAGGGACGATTACATCGCGAATCTGTTTATATGCCGATTACTCCTATGTTTCATGTTCACGCCTGGGGAGTTCCATACATAGCAACCTTTTTAGGGATTAAACAGGTCTATCCCGGAAGATATGTCCCTTCAATGCTTCTTCAGTTACTGGTCACACAAAAAGTTACTTTTAGTCATTGCGTGCCCACAATATTAAATATGCTTTTAAAAGATCTGGCAATAGATCAATACGATCTTTCCAACTGGATTTGTGTTATTGGTGGAGGGGCACTTCCAAAAGCACTCGCAATTGAAGCACTAAAAAGGGGCATCGATGTGTGTGTGGGATATGGAATGTCAGAAACTTGTCCTTTTGTGTCTATTTCACAATTAACGAAAAAGGAGCTGGAACTTTCAGTGGAAGAACAAGCTGAATTGCGCTGTAGAACGGGCAGATCTGTTGGGACGGTGCAGGTTCGTATTGTTGATGATGAAGGAAATGATGTTCCGCAAGATGATAAAACGCAGGGAGAGATTGTTGTTCGTGCGCCTCATTTAACTCAGGGGTATTTAAAAGATCATGTTCATTCCGAAAAATTATGGAAAGGAGGATGGATGCGTACCAGTGATGTGGCTTGTATGGATTCTACCGGAAGCATACGGATTACCGATCGCACCAAAGATGTGATTAAGGTTGGTGGCGAATGGCTAAGTTCGCTAGGAATGGAAGATGTAATTGCCAAACATGATGGTGTGGCAGAAGTGGCTGTTATCGGGATGCCCGATATCAATTGGGGAGAAGTTCCTCTGGTTGTTATTGTTGCAAAAGAAAATGCACAATTTGACGACAAGGAAATAACCCATCTAGTTAAAGCGAGTGTCGATTCTGGCGTTTTACCGCGCGAAGCCATTATGTTAAAAGTACGAAGGAGCGATGTGATTGATAAAACAAGTGTTGGTAAAGTAAATAAGGTAGCACTTCGGGCAAAGTTCTTATAAATAATAGCACTACCTCTCAAATCTAAATGAAAAAATATTTAGGGGATGTATGTCCGTATTAAAGTATGCGTGAAAACTGAACGCAAAAGTCGAAGTTCACATAAATGATTTAAGCAAATGCGTTAGTTATAGATTGTTTGGGAAAGTAAAATGGCAAATATTAATTGTCTACAAATTCAACCAAATGCATTTGCCGCGTTCCGGTTTCGGTGTCGATGGCATCGAAACAAATCTTATTTCCCGATGGATTCCAGCGTGGATGAAAATCACAACGAATGTTACCTGAAAAATATTTCTTTTCGTTTACCGGTTTGCTATGCAAAATCATTCCTTTATCCAATTCCATGTCGTACAGCCAAAGCGATTGTGAATTGCTAGCTTTGTCTTTTCGATCGGTTGCTATCCAGCGTCCGTCTGCCGTAAAAGTGCAGTGCCCGTTGCCGATAATAAAACCATCACCTACTGCTTTGTAGTCGAAAGTTTTATCGGGGAAAAGATAATGTTTCATTTCCTTTTCACCTCGTCTGTTAAACGTTGCAATAACTTCATTGTCGTTTCTCCACCCAAAGTGTGAAACTCCACTGTCGAAAGGAATTACCTGAACTAAATCTGTGCCATCCATATTTGCTGTAAACATTGCAGAATCCAGATTATCCTTTTCATTTCTTGTTCGGGTCAAAAACAGAAACCGAGTGGCGCCAGGATTAATTACGGTGTGATTAAACCACATGTGCCTTTTTGCTAAATCTGGATATTCTGTAACAGATTTTTCAAATACTTCTGCGATACTAACTATTAGTTTAGTTAGTTTCCAAATCAATAAGAAAAATTCCGTCCTTTTGCGGATGCGCTTCGTTTGCATAAGGATCTACAGAATTGGCGTAACCAACCACTTGCCTGAGTCGGCCTCGTCTGCCGTACGTTAGGCTTAACGCATGTTTTCCGGTTGTAGCCACAGCACTTACCGCACGTGGCAGATACGATTTAGTACCGCTTGAAACATCAAATTTTACAGAAACCAATTCATCGTTTTTTTGATCGTTATATATGAATTCGGTATCAGGTTTTAACGAATTCCAATGGATGAGTGAGACCTGCTGCAAGTTCCATGCAGATGTTTTTGTTATGGTTTCAAATGAACCATCATTCTGATTTACCAATCCAATATTTGCCTTTTCTCCCGGGTTTGGTAATCTGTCGTGGAAACCTGATTCCAGACACACCATTTTTGTTTCTGAACGATTCCATGGAGACATTCCGTAGTAACCAAAAAAGTGATGTTTAGGACCGGATGTTAGTCTTCGAACCAAGAATTTGGGTAACCCAGCTGGGTTGGAATTTGAATTAGTGACTGATCCCATTAAGTTTGGAGCAATTAATATACCTCCAAATCCGGCCGATGTTGTTTTAATAAATGATCTTCTTTTCATGAAATTAAAATTAGTTGGTTTAGTATATTTTCAAAGATAATTATTCACAAACAATATTCATTTTAAATTTATAATTTTAGATTATCCAACTTTTATTTCAATTTATTCGGGTAATAGTCTAGCAATCCCTTATCGGTTCGTATAAGAATAGTAGCCGATTGCGGGTTTCATTCCTGTCAAGTTACACGAAAGTAGAAGCGAGTTACATCCCTTGCTTTTACTATTGAACCGACTTTTATTTCTATATATTGAAGTACATGTAATTTATTTCTAAAAATCATATTTAATACTATCCGGCAAAGACTCAACATGTAGTTTCATCCATAATCCATCGATCTTTATGACAATAATGTGATTATCATTGTCATAGAAAATTGAACCATCTTCACTATCCTTTAAGGATTTATAATTTACATGTTTGGCGCTTTCTTCATAGCTTTCCTCATCATCGCACACTGGCTCGTCCATTCTAAGATCTTTTTCACCTATTCTTCCCAGCGATAGGGTATTTGTCAATTGCAATGATCCATAAAAGATGGCTTTATCTCGGCCAAATAAGAACGAGTGCTGGCATACCCTTCAAAAACATGAAAGCCCCAGCGTTTTTTGTTTCTTTCAATACTATTACCTCGTACTTGTATCATATAGGGAGTGCTGATAATACCATCGATGGTAGTATACATGGGCGTGAATTTGGGATCAAATCCGAAGTGATATCCTTTTAGTTCCCATTTACTCTAACTGGTATCAATATCGGAAAATAACTCGGTCCGGTACTTGCTTGATGTATTTGAACCTGTGATTAGTTTGAAATATTGATCATCGGATGTTGCAATATTGTTTTCTCCATATCCAAATTTGAAAATATATAGACATGCGAATAGAATTAATCCGAATTTTATAAGATGATAATATTTAAGTTTTATTTATGCTAACAGGCTAATATATATCGTGAATACTGCGAACAGGAATTTTCATAAAATGGAATTCGATAAACTGCATGTATTTTTCCCAGTCATAAAGTTCAAGTCCGTGAACACCCGATCGAACGTGATAACCAATAGCACTTTCAATAATCGGTTGGTTAATTGGCGGTTGCTCCTGCGATTTGAATGCAACATCTTTACCATATAATTTGTAAGCTGGTGCTGCGTAGTAAGTGCCAATCCACTGTCCCTTATTATCAGCCCACAAATCGTGTTGTGCTGTGGCAACATATAATGGACGTGGTGCAATAGTTGCCAGTAAACAGTGTTGGTCAACTGGCATTTCTTTTATATTTTTTGCATATTTTTTTGCATTTCGGCACACCCAGGTAGGAAGGTATGTACACATGTTTTCCAATGTTTCTCCAAATTGGCGTTTCCAAATGGCATCTCCACCATGACCGGCAGTTGATAACAATGCCATTCCAAACCGATGGTCGGTGGCAGCAGCCCACAAAGCCACTTTTCCACTGATTGAGCAACCCAAAGGTGCCACTTGTTTGGGATTAACATCGGGGTCGGTCACCAGATAATCCATTCCAGCACGCAATGCATACGCCCAAATGGCTATCATTCCCCATTCGTTTTCTTTGGTAAATTCTTGATTAGCTTTGAAAAATAAATTTGTAATTCCACCGCTTACTTTTCCTTCTTTGTTGCCCATGTCTGTTGCGAAAGCCTGGTAATCAATAGTGGCAAAACCAATTCCTCGCATCATTAGTTGGTGTAATGGAACTCCATTTCTAGTTTGGCCAAAACGCTGAGAGTCATTTAAATCCAGTCCTTTACGTTTAATATCGCTACCATTTGCCAAAAGAATTACCGGAACAGCTTTAGCCGATTTGTTGGGTGCAAAAAGTGCCAGCGGCATTGTTATTTCCCCTATTTCGTTTTTAAAAGTAATCAGTACATCTTTTCTTGTGCAAAGTCCATCCAGAACTGTTGTATCAACTGAAATAATTTC
>CAYZBC010000372.1:0-4834 GCA_964476535.1 uncultured Maribellus sp. | reverse complement strand
CGTTTATACCAGTGGAGGTTTCCCAAATGGAATTCGTTACGAAGGAGAAGACGGTTGGATTTTTGTAACGCGTGGTGCTTACCGTGCCACTGCCAGCGATCCAATTCCTGAAGGTTCGACAAAAGCGTTGGATGCCAGCAGCGAAGAAATTCTTAAATCAGTAATTGGGAAAGATGAAATTAATCTATACGTAAGTAACGAACAACATGGCAATTGGTTAGATTGTATTCAATCGCGAAAGCAACCCATTTCTCCCGTTGAAATCGGACACCGTGCCTGTTCCGTTTGTTTGATCAGTCACATTGCCATGCATATTCCGGGTGTTTTACAATGGGACCCAAAATCAGAAAGATTCTTAAATAACGATTTGGCCAACTCCATGTTGAGTCGTCCTCAACGTTATCCGTTCGGAACCAGTTATGTGAAAAGATAAAATTTGAACTATTTTTCTGAACAATTAAAACTCAACATTGCTATGTAGAATGTAGTAATTTTGAGTTTTTTAATTCTAATTTCAATCATGAAAGTCACTTTAAACAGATTTAAATTTATTGTTTTACCGATAATAATTTTCCTAATAATAATTACGTTTTCCAATTGTGGTCAGAAAAACAGAACGATTAAAAAGGGAAATATAAGTTCGATTAAAAATTCAATTTACACTTTCACCGATGATGGTGCGTGGTGTTGGTTTTCTAATCCACGGGCAATATATTATTCAGAAAATGAAATAATTACGGGCTGGGTGAAAAAAGATGGATCGATTGAAGTAGCTTCTTTAAACCTGGACACAGAAGAAAAAAAAGTAAATAATATATTTCCAAAGCTGGAAGTAGACGACCACGATAATCCGGCATTTACAGTTTTGCCCGAGGGAAATATATTTACCATGTTTGCCTGGCATTCAACTAAAAAAGGAGTAATTTATAACGCTACCACAAATGGCGCTAATATTAACTCGTTCGGAGAAAATGTGGTTTTTAAACCTAAAACAGATGAGCTTTTAAAACGGTTTCCAAGAGAAACCTGCACATATGCAAATCCTTATTATTTAGAAGACGAAAACAAACTTTTTGTATTTGGACGCTGGATCGGATTTAAACCTAATTTGATTATTTCGAGTGATAATGGGAAAACCTGGGATGAACAACAAGTAGTAATAAGCAGCGAACCTTTTGATCCTAATAACAGGCCTTACGTGAATTATTATTCCGATGGCAAATCAAAAATCCATTTGATTTTTACGGATGGGCATCCAAGAAATGAAGAAAGAAATTCTGTCTATTATTGTTATTATGAAAAAGGCGCATTTTGGAAAGTTGACGGTACAAAAATTTGTAATCTGTCGGAATTACCATTTACGGTAAAAGATGCTTCGTTGGTTTATAAACCTACCGAAACATCGGGAAGGGCATGGATAGCTGATGTTGTTGTAAAAGAGAATAAACCCGTAATATTGTATTCACGCCACCCCGAAGAAACAGACCACCGGTATCATTATGCCAGTTACAATTCAGAAACCGATTCCTGGGAAGATTACGAAATTTGCAAAGCAGGTTCATGGTTTCCACAAACACAGGAAAACAAAGTAGAGCGCGAACCACATTATATGGGAAATTTGACACTGCATCCTGTCAATCCAGATATAGTTTATCTTTCTCGTCAAATAAATAATCGGTTTGAAATTGAAAAGTTTGAAACAAACAATAAAGGGAAAACTTGGAAAATAACTCCAATTACATCCAATTCAAGCTACGATAATGTTCGTCCGTATGTTCCACGGAACCAACCCAAAGATGCTAAAACAGTCGTTTTGTGGATGCAAAACAAAAAATACATTCATTACACCAATTATGATACAAGCATCAAATATTTTGTTGATCAGGATTAATTAAAATTTTGTAAAGAAAATTTCTGAAGATAATTACAGATTGTTAGCTAAGCCATTGTTCCTTTGCGAATTACATCTTCGGAAAGCAAAATCGTAATCGTTCGAACCCTCAAATTAAGCACTAAAAGACAAACATGTTTCACAACATGAAAGATGCATGAATTTCTTTTAACAGTAATTGTATTTTTCTGATGTATAAACCAACTAAATAAAATCTATGCCTAATAGAAGAAATTTTTTAAAAACCACCGGAACAGGTCTTGCAGCTGCAACAATTCCCAATTTGTCAAATGCTTCGGATTCGCCAGTGAGAAAGGGAAAATCCAAATCAGAAATTAAACTCGGAGTTGCTTCTTATACACTACGCGAATTTTCACTGGAAGACGCAATAGAGATGACTTTGCGTTGTGGAGTTAACCGAATCACTTTCAAAAGTATGCACCTTCCGTTAGATTCGGATAATAAAACCATAAAAAAAGTGGTTGCTTTGTGTAAAGAAAAAGGTCTGGTTTTGTACGGAGCAGGAAATATTGATATGCGAACCAGAGAGGAAGTTGACCAGGCATTTGAATATGCTAAAGCAGCAGAAATGGATATGATTATAGGAGTTCCAAGTCATGAATTATTGGAATACGTGGAAGGGAAAGTAAAAGCATACGACATTAAACTTGCAATAAATAACCATGGACCGGGCGACAAACTGTACCCAAGTGCTGTGAGTGCATACGAAAAAATTAAACACATGGATAAACGTATGGGGCTATGTCTGGACACAGGCCATACACAACGTCTTAATCGCGATCCCGGGCAAGATACAAGGGATTGTTTCGATCGGGTTTTCAACATTCATGTTAAAGATGTTACGGCATCAAATTCAGAAGGTAAATCGCAAATTGTCGGTCGTGGAGTAATTGATTTTGTCTCTTTTCTGAAAACGATTGTTGACTTGAATTATAAAGGAACATTAGTGCTGGAATATGAGGATGAAAGCGAAGACCCCCTTCCCGCGATGATGGAATCCCTCGGCTATATTAAAGGTGTTTTGGCAGCAATATAATTAAAATGAAACGAGTTCCATTGCAAAATTTCATTGGAAATAAAAACCATTTAAAAGGGAAATATATTGAGTACCAATTTAAAATTGTAAATTTGTGTGCATTAGTAAAAAAGTAAAAACCATATAACCATATTCAACAATGAGAAAAGTCAATTTCCTTACTCTGGCAATTGCTGTGTTATTTTCAGCATGTACAGGCGGTAGCCAAAAATCAACTGAAACAAAAGAAAAAGAAATTATGTTTACAGGAGCAAAAGGTGAAGTAAAAATCATGACTCTTGATCCGGGTCATTTTCACGCAGCATTGGTGCAAAAATCGATGTACAAACAGGTTGACCCTGTAGTTTATGTATTTGCACCCGACGGACCGGATGTAGAAGACCACCTAAAACGAATTGACGGATTTAATACCCGTACGGAAAACCCAACTACGTGGAAAGAAGTAATTTATAAAGGAGACGATTTCCTCGAAAAAATGCTTGCTGAAAAACCGGGCAACGTAATGGTTGTTTCGGGAAATAATGCAAAAAAAACAGAATATATTCTGAAAACTATCGAAGCAGGAATTAATGTTTTAGCCGACAAGCCAATGATTATTACTCCTGACGAATTTCCTAAATTAGAACAGGCTTTTAAAACCGCCAAAGAAAAAGGAGTTTTACTTTACGATATTATGACTGAACGTCATGAAGTAAACACTATTCTTCAACGTGAATTATCTAAAATACCTGAAGTTTTTGGAACGTTACAAAAAGGAACTGCAGAAGAGCCAGCCATCACAAAAGAGAGTGTTCACCACTTTTTTAAATATGTTTCAGGAAATCCACTAAAACGCCCGGCATGGTTTTTCGATGTAAAACAACAGGGTGAAGGTATTGTAGATGTAACCACCCACCTGGTTGACCTTATTCAGTGGGAAGCTTTTCCTGGAGTAACTTTGGCAAAATCGGATGTGGAAATTGTTTCGGCAAAACGCTGGACAACCGACCTGAGCCCTGAAATGTTTAACAAAGTTACGGCTTTGGAAAAGTATCCTGAATACCTTCAAAAAGATGTGGAAGACGGTGTTTTGAAAGTTTACAGCAACGGCGAAATCAACTACAAAATAAAAGGTATTCATGCAAAAGCATCGGTAATCTGGAATTATCAGGCTCCCGAGGGTGCGGGCGATACACACTATTCCATTATGCGTGGTTCAATGTGTAATGTCATTATTAAACAAGGCGAAGAAGAAGGATACAAACCAACACTGTACATTGAAGCAAATATTAATGAAGATCTGGAATCATTTGCAGGCGGTTTAGACAAAGCAATTAATCAGGATTTAGCTGTAATGTTCCCCGGAATTACGCTGGAAAAATTGGGCGACAAAATGTGGAAAGTCAATGTTCCTGACAAATACAAAGTAGGGCACGAAGCACATTTCGGACAAGTAACTGAAAAGTATTTACAATATTTAATAGATGGTAAATTACCTGATTGGGAAGTTCCAAATATGATCGTAAAATATTATACGACTACAGAAGGGATGAAAGCGGCAATGAATTAGGAGCCTCCCCTAACCCCTCCAAAGGAGGGGGATAAATCAAAAAATATCAATAAATATATGTTGAAAGCTGCTCAGATTTGGGCAGCTTTTTTTTAAGCTGCTACCTTTCAATATTTGCAATTTCCAATCCCACCAGAAAGCACAAGTCGGCTACCCTTTTCATTTTATCAAAATTTATTTTTGAAACTTCATCTCCTACTTTGTGGTAATCTGCGTGGTAACCGGTGGCGTAATTTAGAATGGGTACGCCATTCTTATGAAATTGATAATGATCGCTGCTTCGCAAAAAATTAGTTGGCAAAGTATAATCAGGAATTAATCCCAGCGTTTCGCAAGC
>CAYZBC010000371.1:0-4835 GCA_964476535.1 uncultured Maribellus sp. | reverse complement strand
TATTGAAAAACAAAATGGAAAAATATGGGTTGAAAGTGAGATTGGAAAAGGCAGTCGATTTATATTTACCATACCAATAAAAGATCTGGTATTAAGTTAATCGTGCCACTTCCGGACGTCATGCTGAAGTTATTTCAGCATCTCTATTTCAAACAGCAGATTCCAAAATGAATTCGAAATGACGAACCAGAAACATGATGCTTGACTTAACACTAATATGTTCCGAACAAAAAATATTTTCTTTTTGCATTTAAATACTTTGTCAAAACTCGTAATACCAGCAAATAAAAAAACAGATATTTATGGAACCAAGAACATGCCTCGATTGCGGTGAACCATTAAAAGGTCGCGCCGACCAAAAATTTTGCAACGACCTTTGCCGGAATTCATTCAACAATAAAAAGCTGAGTGGCTCAACCAATTTTATGCGAAAGATAAACCGCATTCTAAAAAAGAACCATGCTATTTTGGAAGAATTAAATCCTGAAGAAAAATCGACAACATTTAAAAGTGTGCTTGAAAAACAAGGTTTCAATTTTAACTTCCATACAAATATTTATACTACAAAAACCGGAAGAGTATATTATTTTTGTTACGATCAGGGATATTCTGAACTGGAAAACAACAAATACATGTTAGTGAAAAATAAAGAATAATAAACTTCCAACTGAAATTAAAAAAGGAATAATACCAACTGAATAGTGTCGCATATTCGACAACTCGCTAAGCGGTTTGAAACCGCTAAGCGATTAGCACTTTCAATTTAGGTTAAACGGCAAATTAAAATCAAATTGGTATAATGGGAGATTCCAACATTTTTACAATCTTTCCATTTCAATTTTTTTTCAATAAATCACATGGATTATCATATGATTTAAAATGAATAATTAATTTTGAAAAGTAAAGCAAACAACCAATACATTGAAAAAACCTAACTTCTTAAGTAAGAAATTCAATCTTCTCGATAAAAAACCAGATCGGTATCTTTTAATACTAATCATTCTGGCTTTTAGCATTTTGTTTTTGAATATTTTTGAACCATTCAATATTGGCCGGTGGTATTCCGACTCTGGCATTATACAATTTTTGCGCTTGTCGAGTTATGGAATTGTGGTAGCATTGGTTTTCCTGTTCACCCAATTTCCTTTACGAAAACTCTTTAAAAAAGAGAGCTTTACATTTAAAAGTTACTTGCTTTGGTTAATTATCGAAATAACACTCATTAGCTTTGTTTACATTTTTTTGTACGGCAATCCCATCGGAAATTTTATTAACGATTTAGTTTATTCTTTTAAATATACTTTGCTTGGAACATGTCTTCCGTACTCCTTTGCTATTCTTATAATTTATTATAAAAATCAGCGGGCACAAATAAAACAGTTGCAGATTAAAATATCGCAACCAGCTGTAAAACAGCTAATTGCATTCAAAGACGAAAATGGAAAGATAAAATTTTCCGCTCTCGCTAAAGATATTTTAATGCTTGAATCAACAGACAATTATGTTTCGGTGCATTATGTGTTGGAAAATAAAGTACAACGTAAACTTCTGCGAAATACTTTAAAAAATCTGGACGAATCGTTAAAAGAAAGTTCAATAATTCGAAGCCATCGATCTTTTATGGTAAATTTAGAAAATGTTGAGTTTGTTCAACAAAACGGAAAAAAACTAAATGTAAAAGTTAAACTTATGGAGAAGCGTATTCCTGTTTCTCAAAAATATTCGTCCCTGTTTCTGGAGTATTTATCCTAAACAGTTAGATTTCGCCCCAAAATAAGTCACTCTGTCCCATTAATTTGGTAGTCTGCCAGAACATTGCAAGATTTAAATCGAATTTAAAAAACAATAATAAATTAAAATTTAAAACGATGAAAAGATTAATCATTCTTTCCTTATTTGTGGCAATGTTTGCCGGTGTAGTAAATGCAGCTGTTTCTCAGAGTAACAAAGAAATTATTGGGGAATGGAAATACGAAGTTCCCGCAGCTCCTTATGGATATGAAAAAGGTGTTTTGGTTCTTTCTGAAAAAGAAGGAAAATTAGCTGGTGAAGTAAAATTCGCAGACGGTTATAAAATTGAATTGAAAAACATTACCTATGCAGAAAGTGTATTCAAATGTGGATTGTATGTAGATTACGAATATGTTAGCATAAATGCTAAAGTTGACGGAAATAATATGAAAGGTGCCGTTAAATCGCCCGAAGGCGAAATGCCATTAACAGCTAGCAAAGCGAAATAATTAATTCGGTATTAAAAAATTAGTTTGCCTTGGCTTTTTTCAAGTCAGGGCTTTTTATTTGTGAACAAAAAAAAGAACCATTCCCTCTCTACAAAAAGTAGAAGGAACGGTTCTTTTAGATTTCTTTCATTCAATTTTTCCACTTTTCCATTAGGAATAACAAAAAAAGTGGACATTCCTGACAAGTACTATTTATCTAATTTTATCACTTCACTTCCTGCTAGCAAATAAGCTCCTGTTCCGTACACTTCCCAACTGTCGGCTGCAAAATTCTTTTTTGGGTCAGCACCAATTGGCTGACACCAGCCAACGTGTCCGTCGGATTGTATTAATGAATTCATTCCAACCCATGCTTTCTCTACCACGGGTAAATATTTGGCTTTGTCCAACATTCCGTTATTAATTCCCCAGGCAAGCGCGTATGTATAAAAACCTGAACCGCTGGCTTCGCCTCCCGGATAAAATTCGGGATCGAGTAGGCTCGAACGCCACAAACCATCTTCTTGCTGAATAGAAATGATTTTTTCAGCCATCTCTTTGTAATTCTGAATGTAAAAATCGCGGGTCGGATTATCTTTTGGTAGCTCTTTAAGTATGCGTACCAATCCGCCCATCACCCAACCGTTGCCGCGCGACCAGAATATTTTTTCACCGTTATTTTCTTTAATCACCTCAACTCCAGGTTCGTCCCATTTGTAACGAATATCACGAAAATATAAATCTTCTCCTTTGTCGTATAACAAATCGTAACATTCTTTAAAAAGTTCGTCGCTTTTTTTCATGTATTTATTATCTCCCAAAGTAACACTCAACTTTACCATTGCGGCAGGTCCCATAAAAAGTGCATCGCACCACCACCATGTACATTTTCTATTTTTTTCATCTGTTTCGTACGGAGTAGCCAGAAATTCATCCATGGTTTCAGTAAAAGGTTGAATCATTTTCTTTTCGCCCGAAATGCGGTACATATCAATGTAGGTTTGGCAAATGACATGATCATCGGCATGGTGTAAACGCGGTCCGGCTTTCCATTCGTTTGCATCGCCCATTTCGTACATGGCTTTCCATATTTTTTTCGACCCAGTAGTTTCATACGCTGCAAAAACACCGGCATAAAAAGCACCATTAGTCCAATCCGTTAATTTGTGCTTCGGGTTTTTCAACTGCCAGTACAAAGCCTTTTTCATTGTCTTTTTAATGTGCGAATCTTTAAAAAGCTTTTCATTCCCAGCTTTTTGAGCGAAAATGGCTGTTGTGAAAATCAGAACAACAAGTAAAGTAGAAAATAATTTTTTCATAATAATTTAAGTTTTTTGTCAAATCTATGCAACCGATTGCATTATTCAAAATAAAATTTAAGTTGTTTTATACTAATGATATTAAATTCATATTAATACCTTAACACATCCCTTATAAATAAACAATTAAACATTAGCAATATTCAAAAAAAATGCCCCGATTTATACAAGTGTAAACTTCTAAAAAGGTCTATACTTCGGTATTTTATAAAAAATACTAACTTGTACCAAATTACTGGCCTTATTTAAGGAACTAAAATTACAAAGAATTTTAAAAGTATTAAATACCTACTTATGAAAAGCATTTCAATCATCATATTCATCTTATGCGTTATACTGAATACTGCAATTGGACAAAAACGTGTCAGAATTGGAATTGCCGGCTTATCTCATTCGCATGTTGTTCCTTTGCTTAGAAATTTGGAACGCGACGACATTCAAATTGTTGGAATTGCTGAAAATGACAAAGATCTTTCAAAACGATATGCCGAAAGGTTTTCAATTAACGAGGATATTATATTCGATTCGTTGGATGAAATGTTAGAACAAACAAAACCTGATGGAGTGATCACTTTTACATCTATTTACGAGCATTTAAAAGTTGTTAAAGCCTGTGCTCCGCGTGGAATTCACGTTATGGTTGAAAAGCCTTTGGCAGTTAGCACCAAACATTCCAAAGCGATGTATAAACTTGCAAAAAAACATCAAATACAGTTATTAACGAACTTCGAAACAACCTGGTATCCCTCTAATTACAAAGGTTACGAAATGATAAATCAAGGAGAATTGGGGGAATTAAGAAAGATAATTGTTTACGATGGACACAAAGGTCCAAAGGAAATTGGGGTCAATCCTGAATTCCTGACCTGGCTTGCCGACCCGGTATTAAATGGAGGCGGCGCTGTAATCGATTTTGGCTGTTATGGAGCCAACCTTATTACATGGATTTTAAAGGGTGAAAAACCAACATCGGTTTTTGCCCAACTAAAAAGATACAAACCCGAGGTTTATCCTGAAGTTGACGATGATGCAACAATCCTGCTTTCATACCCCACGATGGAGGGAGTAATCCATGCTTCGTGGAACTGGCCTTTCAGCCGAAAAGACATGCATGTATATGGAACTACGGGATATGCATTAATCGATGATGCCACCACTATCAGAGCCAGATTAGATGAAAAAACATCCGAAAAAATTATAAAGCTACCTTTAACCGATGCACCATTTAACGATCCTTTCACTTTTTTTGCCTCCGCTATAAAAGGTGTAACAGTTGTTTCAAAAACCGATTTATCGT
>CAYZBC010000370.1:0-4859 GCA_964476535.1 uncultured Maribellus sp. | reverse complement strand
TCCTCCTTGCCGGTCGTGAATTCCCAACTGTAGTGAGATGTGCATCATTTTAAAATTAAATAACATGAAATCTACATCTTACAAAAACAGCAGAGAAGAAGAAAAAATAAGAACTAAGCTTTGGGACGCATTCGTAAACCATCTTGAAACAATTTATTTCCCCGGTGCATCAGAAATTTTAGATACCAAATTAGTTGCTTTTGAGTACGAATCATTCATGAATATCTATAATTAATTCTGGGATTTCATCAATTCCGCAAAAAATATTTATTTATTTCCAAATTTTTTATATTGCCATATATTTTTAATATACAGTTATTTGCAAGGATAAAAATGAGGCAATACAAATTATATATAGTATTATGCCTAACATAGTTCTATATAAGTGTAACGAAATAGAAAAGTGTGCGTCTTATAATTGTAACGGAAAACAAAAAAGCAAAACAAAAAACAAAAACAGGAGGATAAGTCATGAAAACAAAAAACAACGTTCAGAAAGCAATTTTAAAATCAATGGTGATGGGATTAAGTTTAGTATTAATCAGCTTAACTCTAAATGCCCAGGATTTTTGGAAAACTCTAATGGAAAACAACAGCTTCAACGTAATTGCTCTTGCAATGGTTGACAATACGGTTGAAGCCAGCCCTGCATCAACTGATGCAAATGTATTCGCTAAATATATGGAAGAAGAAATCGAAGAAACTTTGGATGTAGAAGAGTGGATGACAAATGAAAACAATTTCGAAACTTTTTTAACTATAGAACTGGAAAATGAAAATCCCTTAGAATTGGAAGATTGGACGACAAATGAAACCTTATTTGATGCATATTCCATGTATTTTGAAATTGAAACAGAAGAAGCTTTGGAATTGGAAGATTGGATGACAAAGGCTACCAATTTCAGTAATTCAACATTTCAAATTATAAACGAAACTGAAAATGAACTGGAATTAGAAAACTGGATGATTTCTGAAAAAATGTGGGTAATCTAATCTGTATTACAGGCAATAAGAAGGTGTACAAAATTCGAACAGTACTAAAAGACAGAAATCATGAAAATTGAAAATGCAAAAGCACAAATGAGAAAGGGAGTTTTGGAATACTGCATACTTCTTGTTCTAAATGGAGAACCGCTTTATGCAAGCAATATCATCCAGGGACTAAAAGAGGCTAAGATGATTGTAGTAGAAGGAACACTTTATCCTTTACTTACCCGCTTGAAAAATGCAGGTTTGTTATCCTATCGCTGGGAAGAATCTACCCAGGGACCGCCGCGAAAGTACTATGAGTTGACCGTAGAGGGCAGAAAATTTTTAGTGGATCTGGAAGATTCGTGGAGCGAACTTGTTTACGCGGTTGGAAAAGTTAAACAGAACAGGGCTTAAAAGTTACAATATAATCGAGATAAAAAATCTAAAAAACAATTACAATGAAAAAGACATTCCACATAAACATAAATGGTACAGTATTCCAGATTGAAGAAGACGCATACGAAGTACTTCAAAAATACATGGTAAATCTGAACAACTATTTTGGAAAAGACGAAGAGGCGAAAGAAATAATATCAGACATTGAGTCCCGGATTGCTGAAATATTTACTGAAAAAATAAATGAGGAAAATCAAGCAGTTACCCTTCATTGGGTGAATGAAGTAATTGATACAATGGGAACACCTGAAAATTTTACTGAGGAACAGATTGATGAAGAACCATTGGCAGGACAAAAAAAGCGCAAAAGAAAACTTTACCGTGATCCAGAGCAAACCGTTTTAGGAGGTGTTTGCAGGGGACTGGCAGCTTATTTCAATATGGATCCTGTAGTAATTCGATTAATTGTTGTATTACTTGTATTCGTTACATCTGGGGCTGGATTATTAGCTTATTTTATTCTTTGGATAATTGTGCCTAAAGCTGTAACCACAACTCAACGTCTTGAAATGAAAGGAGAAAAAGTAACTGTAAAGAATATTGAGAAATTTATCAAGGATGAAGTAAATGTCGTTAAGGAAAGTTACAACAAGTTTCGTAAATCCAGCTACTTTTCAAAAAAGTGAATATCGGGAGTTAGCCATTTGTAGAAGGGTCCTTTTCCCTAATAACGTGAGTTCGACCTAAGAATTATCATTACAAATAAAAAAACTCGTATGAATCTTAGAATATATCCCTCAGTATTGTTTAATAAAATCGATACTGATAAAATCAACAATCAAGATTATATTCAGATTATTTAGACAGCTAATCTTCCCGAAATATTTTAAAATATCCCGTAATATTTCTAACTTTCAGAAAAATCAATTATCACCCTTTAATCTGATGTTATGACTCGAGTTTTACTATTTATTCTCGTTTTTATTTCATTACATGGTTTTTCTCAGAGTCCATTCGTTTTAAAATGGGAACAGACATATGGAGGAATAAGTAGTGAACGTTTTAGAAATCACCTCCCTACAAATGATGGTGGATTTCTTTTATGTGGAGAAACATATTCCAATGATGGAGATATTGAATCTGGGAATAACGGAGATGAAGATATTTGGATTGTAAAGATTGATAGTCTGGGTACTATCCAGTGGGAAAAAACATTTGGAGGTAGTCAAAAGGATGAGTTCTGTTCAATATTGGCAACAACTGATGATGGATATGTTATTTGTGGAAAAACTTTTTCAAATGATGGGGATATTGTATCAACGTATTATGGACAAAGAGATTATTGGTTGGTTAAAATAAATAGTCTGGGTGAAACTCAGTGGGAGAAATGTATCGGAGGAAGTCAAGAAGAACATAACGGAGAAGATTTAAATGTGTCAATTCAGTCCGATTCAGGAGGTGGGTTTATTTTTGGGGGAACAACACTCTCAAGTGATGGGTTAGTACAATCAGAAAATCATGGAGGGAATGATATTTGGTTAGTAAAAATCGACAATACTGGAGAAATAATTTGGGAAAAGTGTTATGGTGGTTCTGGATGGGAAACTTTTTCAGAATTAATACAAATTGAAGATGGGTATATCATAGGAGGGAGTACAACTTCTAATGATTATGATATTGGTTCAGAAAATAGTGGTCTATTTGATTACTGGATTTTTAAAATTAATTACACAGGGGATATAATATGGGAAAGAACATATGGGGGAAGTAAAAAAGAAATATTGAAGGTCTTTCAAAAAAAATCAAATGGTAGTTATATACTTGGAGGAACTTCTGGATCAGGTGACGGAGACGTTTTGTCTGGAAATAAGGGTAAAATGGATTTGTGGGTATTGAGCATTGACGATGAAGGAACAATAATCTGGGAAAATTCATATGGAGGATTTGAAGATGAAAAATTAGTCCAAATTTTTGAAAATCCTGAAGGAAATTACATCCTAGGTGGTAATACAAAATCGAATGATGGTGATATCCAATCAGGGAATAATGGAACTGGTGAATTTTGGATTGTTAATGTAGATAGTATTGGTTCAATTAATTGGGAAAAAACATTTGGGGGAAGTGAGTATGATGAGTTCTTCATGATGAATAAGTATAACATTTTTGGTGGTGTTGTTAGTTCTAATGATGGTGATATTATTTCAGGAAACCATGGGAACTCAGATTTTTGGTTATTTCAGTTAGACAATCAAGGGAATACTATTTGGGAACAATGTTATGGTGGTCGTCTTCCAGATGGGATTAACTTGTCAATTTATTCAAAATCAGATAAAGAGCACACCATCTTTGGATATTCTCAGTCCAATGATGGTGATATCCAATCAGGGAATAATGGTCTTAGCGATTATTGGGTGTTTAACTTAAAAATAAGTTCTCCTCCCACTGATATTACTCTTTCAAATTCAGAAATAAATGAAAATGAAGCAATTGGAATAGAAGTAGGAACACTTACTACAACAGATGAAGATGCTGGTGATACTCATAATTATTCTTTGGTTTCAGGAAGTGGTGATACCGATAACAGTAGTTTCACTATTTCTGGTGATAAATTACTAACCAATGAAGTATTTGACTATGAAACTAAGAATTCATATTTTATACGTATTCAAACAGAAGATGAATATGGAAATACTTTCACTAAATCATTTAATATTACTGTTGATGATGTAAATGATCCAACTACTGATATTTTTTTATCGAACACTTCAATTGACGAAAACTCAATTAATGGTACTGAAATAGGTATAATTACTATTGAGGATGAAGATTCTATTGAGTCCTATTATTATTATTATTATTATTCATTGGAACTTCATTCTGTTCCTGGGGCTCCATGGTTCACCCTCTCTAATTTTGAAATAATCGGAGATACTCTATTTTGGAATTCACCTAACAACTTGTTGGATTTTGAATCAATAAACACATATACAACCCCAATTTATGTAATGACTAGTGATAGTAGTATGGTTTTTTCCAAATCATTTACAATTACTGTAAACGATGTTAATGAATCTCCCACTGATATTACTTTATTAAATTCAGAAATAAATGAAAATGAATTAGTTGGAACTGAAATTGGGACACTGAATACAACTGATAGTGATTTTGGTGATACTTTTACCTATTCACTTGTTACAGGGATAGGTGATACCAATAATAGTAGTTTTACTATCACAGGTGATAAATTACTTACCAATGAAGTGTTTGATTTCGAGACTAAAGATTCTTATTCAATAAGGATTCAAACAGAGGATGGGGGTGAGAATACTTTCAGTAAAGTATTAACTATTAATGTTATTGATGTAAATGACCCAACTACCGATATTCTTTTATCGAACACTTCAATAGACGAAAATTCAATAAAGGGTACGGTAATAGGCATAATTACTTTAGTAGATGAGGATTCTGTTGAGCCCTATTATTTTTCCTTG
>CAYZBC010000369.1:0-4867 GCA_964476535.1 uncultured Maribellus sp. | reverse complement strand
CGGTCAGGCTTATGCAAAGGATAGGCCGTGTTGATCGTAGATTTGATGCCGCAGTCGAGGAGAATTTAGTGAAAAGTCATCCTGAGGTTGTTGAGCTTAGGGGGAAAGTAAGATTTTGGAATTTTCTTCCGCCGGATGAATTGAATGATGTTTTGACGCTTTACAAACGAGTTACAGATAAAACATTGAGAATATCTAAGACTCTTGGGATTGAAGGAAGACAGTTGCTTACGCCGGAAGATGACTATGAGTCTTTGAAGGAATTTAACAACATTTATGAAGGAGCTATTACGGTTGAGGAGGAAATGCGGTTGGAGTATCAAAGGTTTCTTAGAGATTATCCTGAAATTGCACAAAAATTAAATAATTATCCATTGAGACTCTTTAGTGGAAAAGAAAAACAAGAGATTAAATCTAAGCATGTGTTTTTCTGTTATGAATTGCCAAGCAAGAATGCAAATGGAGATTGGCTTATTGAGTCAGGTTATGTACGGTGGTATTTATATGTTATAGATGGAGATGAAATAATAGAGGATATAAAAAAGATAGTAGATATTGTCCGCACATCGCAGGGAACCCCTAGAAAGATCTCAGATGACAAATATCAATTAGTCGAAATTAAAAGCAAGTTTGAAAAGAAAGCTTTAGTCCCATTTTTGCGAGAAATACAAGCGCCTATTGGAATAAAGCCTAGATTAAAAGCTTGGATGGAGATTAGTTAATATGCCAGCAATATCAAGAGGGATTAAGGACATCAAGAATTTCAAATCGTTGCTAACTTATTTTTGCGATGTATTGAATTGGCCAATAGATCCAGAGTCTAGCGAAGAAGAAATTACTTTTGATTATGACCCCGAAGAACTTGGTATTATTAAATCATCAGAGAGTGCTTCCATAACAATCAAGCAGTTAAGACCACCAGCTTCAGATTGGCCTTGGGGAATATTTTATATAGACTTTTCTAAGAACAAGCTTCCAGTTGTTCTTTTGCGTAGTATCTTAAGGCAATTTGTTGAAAAGAAAAGAAGACAAAATCCTAATCAGCCTGTTTGGAAAATGTCAGATTTGATATTTATATCCTTTTTTGGAGCTGGAGAGGAGAAAGGCACATCTATAGTACATTTTATGCAACAAGAGGAAGGATTGCCTGAGTTAAAGGTAATTTCTTGGGATCAACATGATACGGATCGACACATAAAAGCAGTTGAAGCTAGCTTGACTCAACTTGGATGGCCTGATGATATTAATAATGCTGATGCTTGGAGAAAACAGTGGGAATCTGCTTTTAAATTGGAACATCGATATGTAGTTAAAACATCACCCCAATTGGCCATAGAATTAGCACGATGCGCTAAAAGAATTAAAAGACATATCTTGAGCGTATTAGGAGTTGAGCTTGAAGATGGACCATTACATAAATTGTATGAAGATTTTAAAAAAGTGTTGATTCACGATTTAACGAAGGATGATTTTGCAGATATGTATGCACAAACAATCTCTTACGGCTTGTTTTCAGCTAGATGCATGGATAATGATAATAATCTACACATATGGGAGATTGTTGGAAATATTCCGGACACCAATCCTTTTTTAAAGAACTTATTGAGTCAATGTCTTAATTTTCAAGAGGGGAAAGATAGGCAAATAAGTATGGAGGATCTAGGCATCTATGAGTTAGTTGAACTTTTAAATGATACGGATACCACAGCTATTCAGGATGATTTTGGCAGAGAAAAGCCAGGAGAGGATCCTGTGATTCATCTGTATGAAGGTTTTATGAAAGAATATGATAAACAACAGAAAGTCAGAAGGGGTGAGTTTTATACGCCCGATTCGGTTGTTTCGTATATAGTTAATTCAGTTGATGATTTATTGAAAAGTGATTTTGGTTGTTCTGATGGATTGGCTGATGTATCCACTTGGAGTAAGTTAGTAGAAGAAGGGAAGATTAAAATGCCTAGGGGAATAAGAAAAAATAGTAAGGAATGGAAGGAACTTTCTAGGCAACCATTTGTTCAGATTCTTGATCCTGCAACTGGCACAGGAACATTTATAAAGCAGGTAATATTAAAAATTTATAATAACTTAATGCAAAAGTGGAGAAATGAGGAATGTAATGATGTTGAGTGTAGAAGTCGATGGAATAGTTATGTGCCAAAGAACTTGTTGTCAAGATTGTATGGATTTGAATTAAAGATGGCACCCTACTCTGTCGCGCATTTGAAATTAACAATGATTTTAAACGATACTGGGTATGAATTTAAAGGACATGAGAGATTAAATGTTTTCTTAACAAATACTCTTGAACCAACACACGAATATAGCGGTACACTATTTGCACAATTTTTATCAAAAGAAGCCAAGGAGGCTAACAAGGTAAAGTCTAATAATTATATAACTGTTATTATTGGTAATCCGCCGTATTCGGTTTTATCTGGGAATCTGTCTGAAACAGCTAGAACAATTATCAACCCCTATAAATATGTAAACGGCGAAAAAATTAAAGAGCGGAGTATGCTACGATTGGAAATGCATTTACAGGATGATTATATTAAGTTTTTAGCGTACGCACAAAAAAAACTATCGAAATCTGGGACTGGTTTATTGGGCTTTATAACGAACAATGGCTATTTGGATAATCTTACACTCCGTGGAGTTCGTAATCAGCTTATGAGCCAATTCGAGTCTATATGGATTCTTAATCTTCACGGAGGTCGCAATCGCAGAGATAGAGCTGCTGAGGAAGCAAATGATCAAAATGTTTTTGATATTGAACAAGGAGTTGCCATTTTGCTAGGAAAGGTTTTTGCTTCATCGAAGAAAATGATGCCTAAGGTATATTACGATGATATTCTTGGAAAGCGTGAGGATAAATATCATAAGCTTCTGCAATGTAAATGCAATAATAATAGCGTAAGTCTTAATCCTCAAAATGCTAACTATTTTTTTGTTCCTCACGATAATTCGTTATTACCCGAATATGAAGAGTACATTTCTCTTTCAACTGCTATGCCAGTTAATATTAGCGGAATTGTGACTGCTCATGATGGGTTAGTTGTTGATTTTGAAGATGAAAATCTTGTTGAAAATGCGCGTATTCTGAGGTCAACTAGTATTGGAGACGCAGAGTGTAGAAAAATTCTTAGAGTAAAAGATAATGCCGGATGGAAGCTTGAAAAAGCTCGGAACGTAATGCGTAAGTCAAAAGGTAATCAGGAATTTCTCAACGCTTATGCGTATCGACCATTTGATGTTCGGCGCATTTACTATCATCCAAGTCTTGTATGGTGTGATCGTAAAAATGTCATGGCACACATTCTTGCAGGTGACAATATTGCATTAGCTACTTGTAGGCAGTTGGCACAATTACCATGGGAACATGTATTTGTTACAAAATATCTTCAGGATGATTGTTATGTTTCTAATCGTACACGCGAACGATCATATCACTTCCCACTATATTTATATGGGGCAGGTAAACAACGTGGGGCACAGCTAGAAATGCCATTCGGAAGCAATCAGGAGGCTTTTAATTTTTCTGATTCATTCATTGCTTCTTTTGCAGTAAAAATAGGAATTCAACGTGATGGAAATCAAGGATTTCCTAAAAACATTTCTCCGAAAGAAATATTTTGCTATATCTACGGAATTTTTAATAGTCCGAATTATCGGAAGCGATATATTGAATTCTTGAAGATTGATTTTCCAAGAATCCCATTAACCAGAGACATTGTATTGTTTCAAGCTTTATCTAGAATTGGTAAAAAGCTTGTTAATTTACATCTTATGGCGTCTTTGAAATTAAATGAAAATCTAGCAAAATTTGTGGGAGCAACGAATACAGAAGTTGAAAAAATTAGTTGGTCTGATAACTCAGTATGGATTAATAAGGATAAGTCTCAAGGTTTCCACGGAATTTCGGAGAACATTTGGAATTTCCGGATAGGATCATACCAAGTTTGTCAAAAATGGCTTAAGGATCGTAAAGGGCGAAAATTATCCAAGGATGATATTGAACATTACCAGAAAATTGTTGTAGCTCTAAATGAAACAATCCGCCTTATGGCTGAAATTGATAAGGTTATTGATAAACATGGTGGCTGGCCTATAGCATTTGCATAGCAGGTACAGTGAACCCGAGAAATAGTTAGGGGTAAACACTTGGGAGCTAAAGATTTTAATCACGATAATTATGGGAAGAAAATGAAAAGACGTAATGATATTTTAATGCAATCGACATTATTTAAAAGGACACTAGAAGAAATAATAGATGAAACTGGTTCTGGAATAAATGAATTAATTGAATGGAATAAAAAAGGGTGGCTATCATTTTCTCTGGGTGTTCAAAAAGAATATGATGATAAAGAAAAATATGAAATTAATTTTGTGAAAGGATTAGTAAGGTCAGGTTTGCCAGAAGATTCTGTTAGTTTTATGTTATCTAAATTAGAAAAACCTTACTGTTATGATTATAAGGATGTTTATTGGGATTTTGCTGTGCAAGACTGGCGTGAGTTTGAACATTTTGATGAAATTGAAATAATAGAGAATGGCCTGGATAGTTATTTAGAAAGCAAAGCGGAAGACGAAGAGCTGGAAGATTTAGAGAAAATTGTTCGATATTGCAAGGAGTTGTTGGCTCGACATCAGGAAAATGAAGAGTCGGAACAATAGGGCACGCTTTTTGTTTAGAAAAATCAGGCAGGGGAGGTCAGTGAGTGATAAGCAATACTGCGCCTTAACTTAGTAATTTAGACAGAATACAAAGTTGGTTTCTGGTTTTATGCGGGTAATAGTCCTTAAAATAAGTAAAAACGACCGATTGTTTACCTGTGGGATATTATACTTGAAGAATGCTGATTTGGGC
>CAYZBC010000368.1:0-4882 GCA_964476535.1 uncultured Maribellus sp. | reverse complement strand
ATGAAATATATAAAATGCTATATGAAAATGAAATCAACTGATAAGATTAAAAGTGCAGAAAAAGGACAAAGTCAAGTAATTTAATTTGATTAAATCTGCCAATAAACTATCTGAAAGGAACTTATACAATAATTTTTATTGTAAACTTTCATTTATTGTATAAAATTTTTGTTTATTCAACCGTTTCCAGAATGAATGTATTTTTATTAAAAAGGGTTTTATGAATAGCTAAAAATAATCGAGTAAATATCTAAAAAAACTTCAGTATAAATAAATAAATAAATGGAAAAGAGAGTGCAACCATTGTGGTTAGCACTTTTTATTTTTAAATCTTACGCGAAGAGTAACAACAGGCTGATAATTTTGGCTCGCAAGATTATATTGTGCACATGGCTTTAAGTCAATCTTAACACCATCATAAGCAGTATCCTTTATGGTGTTTATTCTTTCAACTCTTTTATTATTTGTAACATTCATTGTAATGCCCACTAACATAGCAGCAATTCCAACAATACCTATTATCCCAGCTTCTAAAACCGTACCAAGTTCATGATCGAGCGGACCTGTAATGCCCCATAATACTGCTGCTCCCAATGCGGCAGCACCTATAATAGTTACCGTCTTTCCATCTTTTTTAAGCTTCAGTGAATCGTCTAAATAAGTATTTAAATCTTCCTGAGAAGCTTGTTCCAGGTTTTCAACAGAATAAATTTTTTGAGATAACCCGGTAAATGTGAAAAGAAATAGTAATAAGCCAATAATTGAAATTTCTTTCATGATGTTAATTCTTGGTTAAGGTACAAGTTACAAAACAAGGGTTTGAAAAACAACAAGATATTAGCTAATCACACATCCATTACATATCCACAACTACCTGCTAACGATGTAGAATAAAGATTGACTTTCAACCAATTTTCATGAAACTTGAACATAAAAAAATCGTAACAATTGACAAATCAAAAATCATGAAAATTTTAAACAAACTATTAATCGCAGCTATCTGTGCGATCTTTTTTTGTGCCTGTTCAAAAACGGTTATTGAGCCCTTTAAAGTTGATTTTGTCGGCGAATACAGGAATGTGATTCAGGGTATAGATTCCAAATGTAATGAACCCTATAACTGTCGTGTTATAGTTGATTTTAAAGGGACAGGTACTCCACTTAAGAACTTTTCAGGAACATTTGAGTTTTGTGGTTGTGGTCCAAATGGAGAATACGCTCCAACAGAATCTTATATGGTTGCTTCCAACGGAGATACTTTAATAATTTCATGTGCTGGAAAAGTTATTCCGGGAAAATTGATTGACCACCCTGACTTTGTCAATTCTTATTGGAAAGACCCGTTTAAAATATTGGGAGGCACAGGACGATTTGAAGGAGCTACAGGAGAAGGAATGACAAATGATTACAACAGTAATATAGATCCCAATTCACACCATCACTGGGAAGGAACAATTACCCTGATAAAAGAAAAGAAGTAGAGATCTTTAAAAATAGTTTGTGGGTTTGCTTAGTCGCTGTACCCTTTTATATTTATCTTTTTCAAAAAATTAGCAGTCTGCCTTTTCGTAATTTAGTTGTAGCAACTGGTGTTAAGTAATACATCATGTTTCGGATTCGTCAATCCGAATTCATTTTGGAATCCGCTGTTTGAAATCGAGGTGCTGAAATAAATTCAGCATGATGTCCTGAAGTGGCACGATTGACTTGACACTAGATTCCTGTGAGAGACAAACGAATTTATGGAACAGGAGATATTCTCTGAATAACAGGGCTTAAACTGGTCTTTTGAACTACTTCAGAAGTTTGATGAGTATTGGGTAGATGAAATTATATTCACTCCTCATTAATATGATTACGAAGAATAGTTTTCAATTCGTTTGCCTGGCGAACGCCCGATCCTTTCCATTTTACCTCTCCATCTTTAAAAATAATGGCAGTAGGAATACTTCGAATTTGATATTTTGTAGCAATTATTGGATTTTTATCCACATCCACCTTAATAATTCTGACACTCTCTTTCAATTCCTCTTTCACTTCTTTCAAAATGGGAGGCATCTGTTTACATGGGCCACACCAATCGGCATAAAAGTCTACTAACACAGGTTTTTTTGAATTAATTATTGTCTGAAATCTAGCGCTCATCATCCTTTTTCTTTCTTCTTTTATTTAAAAAATCGTTTACAAAATCGCCAAGTAAATATCCTACAGTTGCTCCCCACAGCGTACTCCAATACCAAACCGATTTTATGGCGCAAGTTCCACTTGTGCATCCCACAAAATTCCAATACAGAAATCCGCTCACAGCACCCACTATTGCAAAGATTATTTGTATCCTTTTATTTAGAAAAAAATTCTTCATTGTAATGTTTAGTGACTCTAACAATAATGAAAAATAAAAGTTTTAAATCCATCATCATATTTTATTATGAATGTTAGAAAAGATTTAACAACAAATGATTACAGGGTCTGGGATAATAATATTTTACCCTCTTGTTGGATTTTTTACAAGCTACTTTTTTATCCTCCAATCGTAAAAAAATCAATAATTAATCTTTAAAGCATAAAAAAATCTAAGCTATTTCATTTTACTTGCTTTTGTTGTTGGCGATGCCAAAACACAATTGGACACACTTAAAAATATTGGTTTAGCAGATCTAGTATTGATAGAACAATAGAATTTAAGTATAAATAAAGAAGCTCAAGAATTTCAGAATATCTTTCCTGACGAAGCAGGAAAAGAAAATTTCAAGTCTCTTTTTTTATTTTTCACGATGCCTTTAACTTTCACCAAGTCAGCTCTTTCCCTACCTCACAATTTTTAATACCACCATTTCACCAAATTGTGGCATATTCATTTTTTTAATCCCCTTTTGCTTATGTGTAAAAAAGCCTTTCTTCAAGATTTGACCGGTAAAAGGTGAAACAAATTCATAGTTATAAATTCCCTTGGGTAAGTCCAACTTTATCCAGTTGGTTGCCAGACCGGTAAAAACAAAAATATATTGTTTTCCAGGTTCTGAAATGCACTGCCATTGCACACCCGGAGAATGATTAACAACAGAAAAATCGGGTTTCATTTTAATAAAATCCAACGACTCGATAAAACCGCGCAAAAAAGAAAGCTGTTTTCTGAATTCAGGACTACCTCCACCGGGGGCTTTGTTTATACCCGTTCCATCCTCTTTTTCAACAAAAAACGAATAATCTAAATTATTAAAAATAGCTCCCCCAGCAATCATAAATTGCCAGGCTTGTCTTAAATAAGCATCGGTATCACTACCGGCGAAACCTGATTCATCAAAATTTATTGGGCGATTCCACCCATAATTTAACCAAACCGCTTCCGGCCAAACATAATGAAAATTCAGTATTGAAATATTAGGATCTAATTTCGCCAGAGAACTTTTAAAATTCGTAAAATTTTGGGCAATAATATGTTTTTCAGGAAGGTCTTTTTCAGTATCGACGATTGTTTGTGCCATTACTTTTTGCCATTCCAAAGAAGCCTCAC
This sequence comes from uncultured Maribellus sp., assembly GCA_964476535.1. GTDB lineage: Bacteria > Bacteroidota > Bacteroidia > Bacteroidales > Prolixibacteraceae > Draconibacterium. The sequence goes on along the minus strand of CAYZBC010000368.1, from coordinate 1,368 downwards.
TTGCACTTTCCGCCCATTTATACCATCCACCCTTTCCAGGGTCCGGATCCAGTGTCGGCAATGTTCGCATAACTTTTTGAGGATCATCAGACCAGGGTTCGTTTTGAATTTCATAAAACACATTGTCGTAGTCGTTCAATTCAACTACTATTTTTTGGACCATTTTTTTCTGAAACCCAGTTAAATTTCCATTAGAAAGAGTATTCGATTTTTTTCTATCTAAATCACCAATAATTCCGTTTACATTATTTCCAGGATTAAACGGATGTCGCTCCCAGGAAGCATCCTGATATGTTGAACAAAAAAATGTAACTTCAACAATAATATCTAAATCGTTTGCCATCGCAATAAAACTATTCAGACGTTTGAAATATTCGGGATTCCATTTATCTAAATCAAACTTTTTCTCACCCTTGTATAAACCTTCTTCTCCAGTTCTCTTCCAGGGAGTTAGAAAACTTCCAACAGAAGGGGCCAGCGTATTATTCTCAATACCAAAACTTCCCGGAATTTCAACATATGAACCAGTAAAAATACGGGTGTAATTCATTCCTTCATCGTGCATTGTTTGCAGGTACTTTTCAAAATCGAAATCAGCATTTAACACGGCACCATAATGTTCTGCAGATGTTACCAGAATTGATGGTTTTCCTTTGTATAATAAATAATGTTGGTTTTGTGGATGTAAAGATATTGGTTGTGCAATTAAAGAAAATTCGAATAAAGCAATTACAAAGAAGGTCATAATTATTTTGCTCATGATTGTAGCCTTTTTAATTTTATATGGTAAAAGTAAGAAATGAATTTCAAAAAAATAGGTAAACCACTTCAACAAGTTCAATGATCTAAGATTGGTAGAAATAAATTATATTGTTGAAGGTCTGGCAAGTTGCCACGGTTCCTCTTTTTGTTTTTCGGGAGCTTGGTAAAACTCCCAAAACTTCACTTCCCGTATTTTTATGTTTGGGACAACTCCCGTGCGCAAATAATGCCACTATATTCATTTTGTTTTAACCATTTTGTTGCTAATTTTGAGATTCATCTAAATTGGGGAGCATAGCATAAAGATTCGTGAAGTATAACTGCCGCCCCATATTTTCATATAAATATTTGGCTCAACAGTTTGTTAACGATTATAAATACTTATAAACTGATATTGTTCTGAAAAACAGCAGTTCAAATAATTGTGAATGTAAAAATATACCAATACTTATATAAAATGGATTATAAAATTAGAAGATTTAATTGATATCCAATTGCTTCAGAACCTACAGGATAATCAAAATTCTATTTCAATTTTTTGAGGCTAAAGTAAAATGCACTAAAGTTCATAATTTTGATTATTATTGTAACCAACAAAATATAAAC
>CAYZBC010000367.1:0-4913 GCA_964476535.1 uncultured Maribellus sp. | reverse complement strand
AACACAGGAACGACACTCCGCCAATTAGAGATGTTTTCAGAAAAGAACGCCTGCCCAGGGTTATCTTGATATCTTTTAATTGTTGTTTTTTATGGTATTTCATCATAAGAATACAATTTGATATGATTAATTTTCGCAAACAATAAAATTTCTTCTAATGCATCAATAGTTATGAAATGTTTAGGGCCATCTTCATTCTCATTTCGTATGTCGTGAGCATATAAAACCAACAACTCTTCCTTATTCGAAATCCTTTTAATGGCGTCTTTTGCCTGAGAAACCAATTCGTCGGATTTTGATTTAGGGTGAAAACTGGCACCATCTAACCTCCCTTTTTTGTGGACATCTTCAACTTTCGTAAAATACCTCTCTGTTTTTGATATTTCACCTTCAACCGGCCAACCAGTTCGGAGGTGACGGAAATATTTCAGTAACTCATCATCCGTTTTTTCATTTCCATTGCTACTTGGGTAGGCAAAAGCTGTCGGAAAAAACCCCTTACTATTCATCGCTTCTATTGCCGGGGCAATTTCATCGTTAATATATTTCTCAATGGAATATTTCTCACTGTATTCAGCGGCTTTTAAATGTCTAAGTCCGTGGCAACCAATTGTATTACCTGCATTTTTCAGTTTATGTAATGCCTCAAGTTGCGCGGTTGTGAGTAAATCAAAGTGGTCGACAAAAAAAGTTACATGGGCATCGTATTTCTCAAACAACGGTATTTGTTTTTCCCAATTCAACATATTCCTGTCATCGAAAGTCAGGAGTAAGCCGGGTGCCATTTCCCTATGGGAAATTTTACAACTGGAGAAAAAAATCAGAATGAATGTCAGAATTGTAAAAATTGATATCTTAGGTTTTATGCTTTTAATCATGGTTTGTTTTTACATGGTTTTATTTATTTTCTGAATGAATAAGCATATTGAAATCAAACATTTTATCTCCTTGTGTTCCGACTAAAAGATTCAATGTTTCCCGTCTTGTAAAATCAAAATATTGCAATTCGAAATTATGAATGCCTTGTGCAAGTGCCACAAAGGACTCTTTACTAATTTCATAGTGAACGGCATCGTTATTTATAATTTCTTCTCCATCAATAAATATTCTACTACCATCGTACGACTCAAGAAAAAACCGATAAACATCTTTTTCCGGAATTGAAAAACTACCTTTAAACCTTACGGCAAAATGGTCTTTAACTCTGGGAATAATGGATGAAAGCAATATTGAGTCGATTGAAAATGTAGCATTGGGTTTCAGTTGGTCAAAGTCGGGCAACATGGTAAAATGACCTTCATAATAATCAGCTGTTATTTTTTTCGAGGAAGACTTTTGTTTCACCAGGAGAGGTAGTTTTACCATCGTTTTTACAATTTCCCTGCTTTCATTATTTACATCACTAATCAATGCTGAAACTGTTGTTGTACTTTTTAGCACCAGTGATTTTGTCTTTGTCGGCTCTGTAAAATATTGCCCGTCGTTTAGCCTGTAATTAATGCATCCAGTTTTGTTTTTATTTTCGATAGTTACCGATGTTGAATCGATGAAATATTTCTTTTGAGCTTTTATCAGTGGAGCAGAAAGAACTTGTTTAATATTCTTTTCTTTTTCCCATGTATCAATTATTTTTCCAGTGGTGTCAATGGCTTCAACCTGAAGTTTGTTTTTTACTATTCGTACATTCAGAAAATGGTTGACATGTTTTGCCTCGGCAGCGAACCAATTATTATCGTATTTGGTTCCCTTGAACCTTCCGCCGCCGCCGCCGGTAACAAATTGGGTAACTCCTTTATCTTCATCGATATGATTTTTTAATACCGGCCAAGTCCGTTCATAACCATGAACATGGCCTGACAGGATAAAATCAACAGCATATGTTTCATAAAGATTTCTCAGATGCGATATATTGGGATCCCCTTTAGTTGGTTTAGCCATCATAGAACTGCGGTATGCCGAATTGTCGGCAGTCAATAATGGATGATGATGGACAATTACTTTCCAGGGTTCGACTGAAGAACCTAATAGTTGCTCCAATTTTTGATATTGCCCGGAACCAGGGAGAATATCTTTATTGGTATCAACAAAAATAATTCTCAGTCCTCCTTTTTTTATTGAATAAAATGCATTGTTTAAAGGAAGGTCAAAATATTGATAAAACTGTTCATTATTCATTTCGTGGTTTCCTATTGCCGGGTATATAGGAGTATTGCTAATTAAATTATGTGCCGGTTTAAAAAACTCATCTGTCCAGTCATCTTTATTGGGACCATATTGCACCAGGTCGCCAACATGGACAATAAATTGGGGGCATTTCTGCGCCATGAGTTCAATAATTCGTTTCCAGACAACAGGATTTCCCTGAGTATCGCCAACTACTGAAAAAGAAATAGCTGATTGACTATAATTGGGAATAGTAATTTTTGTGACCGGTCCTTTAAGTGTATCACCACTTTCAGCAATATTCACTACCTGATAAAAGTATAATTCGTTTGGTTTAACTCCCTCAACAGTCAATCGATGAAAATGTGCCGGGGCATTTTCTGTAGTCGCAATTTTCAACTCAGGATTTAAAATATCGTATTCGCTTTTAACTAAATAAAGTGTTCCGGTCGCATCAACCGACGTTTCCCACGATACTTTAAAAGAACTGTCGGATATATCCAAAATATATGGCTCGACAATAAATTCTAATGCTTTTTCTTTTTGTGCAGATGCTTGAAGATTCAATAATAAATATATTGAAATAAAAAGACTGAAATAAAAAAAATGCTTCATATTCGAATATGCTTTTTAAGATGTAATTGGAATTTGTCCCTTAAATAATAAGTCCACTTGGATTTTGATCGTGCCTTATAAAAGCTTCTGCATATTTACAATTTGCCTGAAGTCCTCTGAATTTTTCCATTTGTTCATGGTATTCGCGATAAACACGCGCCATATCCTGACTAACATGGGCGTTACAAGCTGCATGTTTTTTTTCAATCACCGGGCTAATGTCAACAAAGTCGGTAGGTGAGAAGTTTTGTGTTTGTCCTCCCGATTCAACTTCAAAATAATAGAGCTTAAATGTCTTCCCCAATTTCAACCAAGCATCGTAAACCAGAATCGAACAAATACGATGGTCGCGATGCCCATCGATTGGCCAATGTGTAAAAACAATATCAGGCTTTTCCGTTTTGAAAAAATCATAAATTTCGGTGTAACTATCCGCTGTTATTTCACAACTTCCATCTATTTGACTGAAAAATACGGGTCGGGCATTTAAAATCTTACAAGCCTCCAACGCCTCATTTGTCCGTATATGGGATGCTTCTTCATAAGATTTCCCCCGAATACCAGCTTCTCCGCGTGTAAGATAAGCAGACACAACACTGTGTCCTTCTGCGGCAAACAATGCCATGGTTCCTCCACATGCGGTTTCAGGATCGTCGGGATGTGCACCTACTACAACAACTTTAAGCTTCTTGGGTAATTCTGTCCTACTTTCTTCTGCGGCTGAATTAATCAATGGTAAGCCCATCAAAGAAAATACTGCTGTTGATGCTGATAATTTTAACATATTACGACGGGAAACTTTGCTCATACTAATCACTTTAATTTCAATTATTTTTTTACCTATTTTGCCCGAACCTCGTGATGAATCAATTGAATTGAATCGAATAAAACTATAAGCCGTTACCACTTTTCACTTCATCCTGTTTCAATACAAAAGTTATAAATAGTATTACCTATAACTCTTTAATTGCAGTATAGAGATTTAATTCAATGAAATAGATTATTCATAAATAATCTGTTTGTAATATCTCTATGAATTTTATTTATACTTCTGCAAATTAACATTTGGATTAAACTTTTACGTTTAAATATACGATTACTATTCACTAAATATCGACATGGGAATTTCGCCAGTCCACGAAAGTGGGGATGTACAATTAAACAAATATGAAATGGTTGTCGAAGTATTTACAGTATTGTTCGGCTCGGTTAGAATGGATCCTTTTTTTATGCCAGGGCCGGTAATCACCCATGGAACTTCCATTTCAGTTGTTGTAAACCCGCCATGTCCTTTTCCAATTCCACCGTGGTCGGTGAAAAACATAAAATGGGTATCGTCATACAAATCCTGTTTTTTTAGTTTTGCCAGAAATGCTCCAATTTCTACATCAGCTTCTTCTATGGAAGAAATATAAGCCGGCGACATCCAGCCTTCGTGATGACCTGCATGATCGGTATGAACGGTGTACAAAAATACCAGTTCAGGATGGTCTTTATTTTCAATAATAAAATTTAACGCCTTTTCGTAATTCGTTTTGTAACCGTCACTTTCCTCATAATTTACATCATCGATGTATTCCTGATTATATGGATAGATTAACCTGTTCCAATTGTAATAAAAGGCCGTTTTCACATTTGGAACCTGATCTTTTACCACTTTAAAAATGGATGGATAATATCCTTTCGCATCTTTTTCAACAGGAGGAAGTATAAACTGGTCTAATTTCCATCCATTGTCGACAACTCCATGTTGTTCGGGACCACTGCCTGTCAAATGACTGGTCCAGTTGGGTAAGGTTACCGAAGGCATTACATCGCGTGTGTTGAGCGACAAAACACCTTCCGAAGCCAATTTGTCTAAATTGGGAGTATTCGCTTTTTGAAAGCCTTCAACACTAATACCATCCAATGCAATAATTACTACCCGGTGAGATTTTGTTTGGAAATCGTTGCAGGAAAAAAACAATAATACAAAAATTGAAATAATAAAGGATGAGAATTTTTTCATTTTAAAAAGTTTTTTAAAGTTAAAAAAAAAAGCCGTTTCAAACATATTTGAAACGGCCTTATTATATACGTTACTGAAGTTTCCCAAGTATGATAAAATGTTTAAAATCAAGTAAATAGAAGCATGT
>CAYZBC010000366.1:0-4937 GCA_964476535.1 uncultured Maribellus sp. | reverse complement strand
TCTTCTATTTCTGATTCTTTGTGCCCATTTTGTGCCCAAACTACCCCAAAACAGGTATAAAGTCATCGTAAGTAATATAAGTAATGTAATTTGGTAAGTGTATGTTAGACAGGAACTAAAGCCGTATCACATTGGTGTTGAAGAGGTTACGAAAATCCTCAAAATAGACTCCCCCCTTCGGCACTATTTTTTTTTAACGAACAACCTTATATCACAAAAACGTCCCAGCTTAACTCTTCATTATTTGAAAAACACAAAGCATTCCGCAAACCTAATTTTTGTCAATAGCACAAATTGCCTTATTGTGCCAATTTTTTCGGATTATTAATTGGATCAACGCTTCCCTGGAGTAAAAAGGTAAACTTTAACATCATTGGGAGGAACGGTAATCTTAAGATTTTTTGAGCTTCTGTATAGCTTATCACTATCATATTCCACAGCGACTATATCTTCAGCTAATCCCTGATTTAAGATGGTTCCTGTTTTGGATTTACTTCCTTCATTGAAGACTAACAGTAATCTTTCTTTACCCTTTGCAAGAAGAACTACATCACCTTTATTAATCCCACCTTTTACCTGGAAAGTGTTAATCTTTTTGCCTTTCAAGAAGAATTCTTCAAAATCAGCCAGAATAGCACATGCCTCAGAAATCTTCTTATTGGCACGTCCGTCCAGCATAGTAAAATTGTAAAACGTTATTCCTTTTGCGCCATCAGTAATCCGGCGTAGAATCCTTGTTTTTATACTTCTCCATCCTCCAGAAGGGCTTGCGCTCCAAAAAAGGACCCCACCACAAAAAGGAACTCCAGAAAGCGCTTTTAGGGTTTCTTTCATAGACTGTCTCCCATAACCAGCCATTGCTACATCCACTGCATTTCTCATATAATTCCAGTCTATGCTATATCCTGATTTGTTTTTCTTGCTCTGATAAGCGCTATAGATATACATCTGTGCTTCCGGATTGGCTGCCTTTACTCCTTCCTGCATTACTTTTACTACCTCTGCTAATATCCAGGTTTGGAAATCAATCCATTTATCTTTATATTTCTCCTTTATTTCCTTCTCTGTTGGTACACTGCTTAAATGAGCGAACTTGACAAATCTTTTAAGAGTGGGGGGAGAAACATCTAACCCAAAAGGACCAAATTCAAAATCCCACGTAAGAGCGTCTACTCCAGTTTCTTTCACATATTTGGTGACAAGAGCTTTAAACTCTTCTCTTCCTTCTTCTATCAGAAAGGCAGGGGAAATATAAATGTAATTACACTTTTTACCACCAAAACTTATTGACCTCATTTCCGGATATTTTCTAGCAAGAGGAACAAGTGTGCCTCCCCGTAACTGATATTCCGAAACAATCTTGAATAATCTGCTTTCCGAAAGAACGTCAAACCAATCATTATCTTTACCATAATGACGTACCCTCTCTATATAAGTATTAAATCCTGCTTGATGCCAGGTTTTGAATAACTCTCGAATTTCAGTCTTATTGCCTCCAAAACCGAAGGAATGCCAAAGGCTAATATCTAATTTTTTGGGTCTTTTATCCAAGAGTGGAGAGAGGTAATATACAGGAATTTTATTCCAAACCTCAGTAATGTTTCTATTATCTTTTTGCCCTTGAAAACGGAAATAGATATTAGAATTATCCGAGGAAACTTTATCGGATAAGCTTAAAACCGGACACAATGAAGGTCTTACGTTACGACCTGTCCCCGTAAAAGAGGGCCTATCTTTAAGGTGAAAGGTGTGAAGATTATACGCTTTTCTATTTTTGGTAATTTTTTCACTCTCTGCTTTTCTACTTCCGGGAATGAGCTTGATATCTGTTGGCATTTGAAGAGAAAAACTTAAATCTTTCATTGAGTATTTCATCGGGTTGGTAATAATCAGAGGGAGGTGTTGTGCTGTCCCTCTGGCAATATATATCCCATCTTTGATGTTTTTAATAGGCCAAAACTTGCTTTCATTTACCAGTATTATTCGCCTTAAGACTATCTCCTGAACTTCAGAATCTGAGCCCCATATTGAGCCATCTTTTTGCAAAACTGCATAATCCCATTTTCGATCATCAAAATCATTTTTCTGCCAACCTGGCTCTGTCTTTGTTGAAACCTTCCAGCAATTATCAAGTTTAATATCTTCACCTGGAGAAGAGGAGCTTGCATGAATCTTTATCAATCCTTTAATACCATTATCGGACAAATCTTTCTTCTTACACCTGTAACAGAGGATGTTGATACCCTTCTTTAGATATAATTCTTTTCCTGAAACACGATTTTCATTTATCCAGAATTCTACTTCGCCAGGGAAAGAGATTTGAGAGGAAGCTTCTAAAAGCATATTACTGGAAATAGTATATTCAGGACTTCGATAGAGCAGAACTCTCTTTTCCTTATCTAAAAGAGAGAAAGAGATTTGATATGTGCCCGGTTCCTTTATCAGAATGGGAAGCTCAATGGGATAAGAAATAATTTGGGCAGGAATGTTATATGATTGGGAGAAGAGAATCCTTTTTTCTTTTTTGTAAATATCGGCATTCAGCTTAAGATTTAAGGATGAGTGCAGATTATTGATCTTAAAAGCAATAGATTGCTTGCCCATGCCTATAGTCGTTTTTGGAAATACCTGGGGAATAGCTTGAATGCTTTTTGAACAAAGGACTCCCGTTCCGAAACTATCCGGCTCGTGAAAGCCTGCCTCTACCGGAGCCCAGCAACTCATTTCTTTAAATGGTTTCTCTTCCCGGCATACATTCAATCTAAATTTACTCCCTTCTTCTGGCTTAATACCTATCTCAGAAAAGGGTATAGCAACTTCTGCTTTCCAGGAGTTTTCCCCTACAGAGGTTGCCACCTTCCACCTGGCATTCCAGGTTTTATCAAATTTGAAACCATCATATTGTGTTGCCAGAGAATTAAAGGCAAGTTGAAAATATCCTTCCCTTTCGCTTGATGAGATAAACACTTCCACGCAGTCATCGATGAAGACCAGGGCATCTCTTTCTTTGATAGCGGCTTTGAACTTGTATAGCTGCTGCTGTGCAGGATCGAGTATCTTTTCGTAACAGCAGGCAGCAAGATAAAGGTTTTTATCATCATGGGTCAGATAGGTCAGGGTTTTATTAGAGGGGAAAATTTTTTGCCCTAAGATAGTAAATCCAGTAAGAACAGCTGCCTTCTGCCAGCAGTCATCATCAAGATTTCCGTCAAGAACCGGTGCTAAATTAGTTTTAGGTATCCTCACTAAAGGGTTTTTTGTATTTTCTGCTTCTTCTACAGGACCGAAATAGATATCATCGTACCAGACTGTACCTGAACTATAGTAATGGCATAGATAGATATAATTAATACCAGTAACTTCCTTATCAAAGGTGTAAAACTTTTCCTTATATTCCCATTCCTCAGAAGGAGAAAAACCTATCTGTGGATATCTATTTGAACCGGCAGCAAATTTTATACTCATACTAATTGCATGCTTTGGGTGTTTCCCTTTTTGCCTTTTACCCTTTATGTAATTGTCCACCTTACTCCAGCCGGATAATTTTATACGAGTGCCGGCAGGAATGGAAATTTTAGGATTGCGATAATGAAAGAGATGTATTCCCAGCGCATCCTGAGGGACAGTAATCTTAACCGAATACTTACCCTCCGTCGCAGTAGTATCATCCACTTCACCAAACTCAGTTTGCAACCAACCCGAAGGCAATCCTGTTTTTCCCGATATATGCTCAAAACTCGCGTTTGGGAGGAGATTGTTTACCTCCGCTAAACCTGAAGATGCCACGGAAGAGGATACAGAAGTCTTTCCTTCTTCTATTACCTTAACTTCAATGTTGTCATAATACACAGTACCAATAAACGGACCTTTTTTCGAACAACGGGCCAAAATCCACAATGTAAAAGAAGTAGTATCGGAATATTTTGCTAGATCAAGAACATAGGTGTATTTTACCCATTTCCCCAATTCTACCTTGCCGGGCAGCACATTTATATGAGGATGTTTCGTTTTTCCACTCAATAATCTAACACTAAGATGAATCGGTTTAAGCATACCGCTTTTAAATTCTTCAACATAGACATTAGATGTTATTTGTATTTTTGAGCCTGGTTTAAATCCTCTGATTAATTGTGTTGCGCCAAAATAAGTGGCAGTGGTCCCGCTTAACTTCATGCTGGAAGTGCCTGAGAGTGACTTTTCTTTTGTTACCTTATATCCCTCGTATACTGACGTCCACATTTCAAGTTTCCCGTCTTTTGTTATCTCCTCGAAAGATGGATTTTTTACAAAATTCTCCTGAGCCTGAGCATAACCAACAATACTGCATAAAACCACGAACACGATTATAAAGTATTTCATCTTTCTCCTCCTATGTTTTTTACCTTCATCATAATTACTTAATACAGGTCTTATCCCCTACCAATAAACGTACCAATCAGTGCATAGGGCACCCAATCGGCATTTTTCCACTCTACATGTCCATCAACGAATAGTTGATTGACCCCGGCAGCTTCTCCTGGAGAGTTTTCGTTATTTGCTGATATAGGACCGGGGTTGCCATATTCAGAATAGAGATCACTCATCAAAAGTTCAATCAGCGCGAACCCACTCAGTTTTTTGTATAATCTCATCATTGTAAACCATCCAGACCTAGATCTAGAATATATGGCAAAAAATTTCTATTACTCACCGTATTCTTATTTACTAAGCTTAACAAGATATCTTTATTGCTAAAGCTATCAGAAATTCCGTTCATAATTCCCAGCATATAGTTACTGCCACGTTCGAAAGAATACATTTTTGTCTAAGGATATGCAACCATCAACCCGACATTCAACGGTCTATTTTTATTGAGGTTTTAAGCAATTTTAGGTATAATTGTATCAAAGTAACAGTAAACGTTCAATAATTTCAGGAAGGAGAACAAAACCAAAATG
>CAYZBC010000365.1:0-4944 GCA_964476535.1 uncultured Maribellus sp. | reverse complement strand
ACCTTAAAGGTAGTGAGAGTTGAGGGCTTTAGCTACCTTTAGGTTTCGTTCAACAAAGTGTAAATGCGGGTTTCAGCGGTTTTTGTCAAGATTTTTAGCCCGTTCGAACTTTATCACGGTTTGACAGGAAACTACCACGTAATCTGCCACTACTCAAACAATTTACCGTTGTGCTTAAAAACATAATTACATTTTATTTGTAACTCAGTATTCTATATTTGTGACAAACAAACCTCATAGAAAATGCAAACACAATAATAAGATACATAATTTTTATCCTGTTCGAAATTTTGTTTTCTTTGTTATCGTCAAATTATCAATCGCGTTATAGCGACTAATAATGACAGTGAATACAAATATTTTTAACGAAGAAAAAACTTACTCTAAAAAATTCAACCTAAGCTATTTTTGTCAACAAGAACCGACTCAATATAAATGTCCATATTCAAATATATTCTTCCAATTCTGTTTTTACTGAACGTTTTACAATGCAAAAGCCAGGTAACCTTAAGCGAAATAAATTTTAATAAGGTAACACAAAAAAAGGTACGTGAATTTTTGATTGGTCAGCAAAATAATCATATTCTGTCGTTTACAGACATCAAACCATCGTTATTCTCAAATTCGAAAATAGAGGGTTATAGAAACCATGTTAAAGAGTATTTTTTTAAAGAGAGTTTGGCAAAAGTTTGGCAACATTATTTAGATACCAATCCCGGCGATTCCTGGAACGGAAAAAAAGTTTCTTTTGGAATACTATTTTCAAAAAAAGACAAAAAAATTGTATATCGCAATGAATCTGTTTCACATATAGATACCGGCCAGGTAGTCTATCTAAATTTGAAACTGATGAAAGGAATAACTAACCTGGCGGCTGTTTTTGAATTTATTACCATCGATAAAAATAAGCGAATTATAGAATTTAGTTATATTGACGGAAATATAACTGAGGGAAAACAACGCTTACAATTCATCGAAACTCCACGTGGTTACACACGAATCCTGCATACTAGTTTTTACAAAAGTAGCTCTTCATTACGCGATCGGTTTTTATATCCTTTTTTTCACGACAAAGTATCAAATGAATTCCATCGTAACATGAAAAAACTATACCATAAAAATCATTTGACCCAGGCTAAGAACATAGAAACATAGGGATTTATGATTACTGTAAAATAATTTACTTAGAAGAACAAAAGAAAACTATTCAATTATTTTTCCAAAGAAAATTTTAGATGCCTTTTTGAAATTGCAGGCCTCATATATTTTTTAAGCGATACGGAATAACCAAGTTCCCAAGGAGTCGGTCCTACCCACTCTGATTTTTTACCTGCAATTTTAATCGTTCCTTTCGATGAAATTTCGACTGTTGTAAACAGCGGCTCTTTGAAAGGAGCAGTATATTTTATCCATTTAAAATTTTTATCCACCTCGGGACTGTATCGGATACACTCATATTTTTCGCCCAGCCAATGGTACGACATCGAAGTGATTGTAATGTACCAGATTCCGTTAATATTCTCGGCATAATCGTAATGGGTGTGCCCGTTAAAACAGCCAATTACCTTATTTCGAGGATTTTTTGCGTTGTGTGTTTCCAAAATTTCCTGCATTTGCTTATAGTTTTCAACGCCATACTCTTCATCGGCACTGCTGTAATGCGCCAACCCCTGATGTGAAAAAATTACCACCGGAAATTTTGTTTTTTCCAATTCGTTCTTCAGCCAACCGACCTGTTCAGAACCAATAAACTGTTTGTATCCTTTTGCTTTGGCGTCTTTTTTATCGTTACCATCAAGTATTATAAAATGAAATCCATTTTTTTCAAAGGAATAATAACCGATATTCATATTACGGTATTCCAATGCTTTTTCGCGTGAAGTTCCACCGTCCATTTCGTGATTTCCTATTATATGGTATTTATCGCCGGGATACGAATTCCAGATTTCAAAAAGGTGCGCAAACTTTGGATCAGGAATACCAAAATCACCGAGTTCGATAATAAAATCGGGTTTTGCCAGTTTCATACTATCAATAAAAGTAGTTATTCGATATTCAGAATCGTGCATGGTAGGCAAATGCACATCGGTACACATTCCAATTTTCACAGTGGAATATTTCTTTTTCGCCGAACCAGAAAAACCGGAAACGATAAACAAAAGCGCCAAAAATACAACTCCAATTCTTCGTCCGTATATTTTATTTATTTTGAAATTCATTTTGTTAAAAATCATCTTCATTTTAATTAAAAAACATTTGCCTTCATTATTTTGTAAGTTTCAATTTCGCAGCCTTTTTATCGAGCATTTTACCTGAATACAAAAATTCATCCTCTCCCAATCCAATTAAGCCATGAGACATATCAACATCGTATGTTTCCGACAATTCAAGCCTATTTTCTTTGCTTTGTTTCACTTTTAAAACCACCGGTTTTAGTTTTTTAGTTTCGCTTCCATAACAACCAAAATACCAGTATCCATACGAAAAACAAGCGGTTTGTATTCCCAAGTGAGTATATCCGGTAGGCAATTCGTGCTTTTTTTGAAATTCAAAATTCAGGTTGTATTCGTAAACAAAGTTCATATCATATTTTCCATTATCAGGCAAGCCACCAACAATCATCACTTGATTGTTATGAATGGCAATTCCGCCTGCACCATGCACCAATTCGGGCACAGGATATTTTTGAGTTAGTGTTAAATCTCCCGCCTCGTATTCGTAAACCCATGAATCTTCAAGTCCCGATTCTTCGTTAAACTTCCCAAAATTTACAGCCACATAAATTTTCCCGGTGTAAAAAGCCAAATCGCCATGATGCGTTGGCACATCAATTACTTTAAGTACCGTTCCCTTCAAATCGGTTTTTACCAGTTGAGTGGTATGCGACCAAAATAAAAACTGTTTGTAATCGGTGGCCATTCCCTGCAAATGTCCGCCATAATCCCGTTCATATTTAATCGAATCAGGAATGGTTTTTAGAGTATCGCTGCGAAATTCATATTTTACTGAACCTGAACAAGCGATTAAAAAACCACTAATTAAAACCAGAAATGCGATATTTCGATAGATTTGTGATGACATATTTTTCTTTTATTCAATTATTTCTAAATAACGGGCCATCCAATATGGCCACAACCAAAAAACCGGTTCGCGTACCTGGTGCGGATCTCCCTGAACGGCTGACCATGGATTTTTATCCCAGCGCACAGTAGCACGGATACTTGCCGGTGGCAGTTCAGAAATTTGCACTTCTTCAAGAATCGGAGTTCTAACTATTTGAACATCTTCCCGCTTTGTATGATCAATTCTCCAATCCACCAAATCGAGCGGTATTTCTTTTAAAAAGTCTATGGTTTGCTGAACATTCACTTTTTTACCGGTCGATAATGCATACGTCAGATTATTTATCAAATTTTCCCCTGAAGTTTGCCTTGACATCCATTCTTTCGCCAGGATCTCATAAAACTTTTTTAATTCCGGATCCTTTTCATATTTCAGTAGAATGGGAAATAAGTACCCTTCCATAGTAAGGTCGAAATAAATTTGCCAGGCCGGATTCTTATTATTTAAATGTGAAGCATTCTCCAGATAGCCTTCTTCATCAATGAGTCTGCGGTATTCCTTTTCGTATTTTTCGTTTTCGGTAATACCAGCAGCAAGTTTTAAATATGCCAATAGTTCGAATGAATTCAGGCTTTTTTCAGAAGACCAATCGGGATCATTGTTTAGTTGGTCAGGACTCCAAACTCCCCAGCGGGTATGCGATCCATCAATATCAATAAAATTATAATTGTTTTTTATCAGTCCATCCATTAATCGTGAAACATGGTTTCGAATGTCAGTTTTATCTTCTTCGGTTGCTGCATACTCATAAAAGAAAAAATAGCTCATCATGTGTCCATCCATTTCATCGCTGCTGGTATCTCCTTTCCATAACCATTTTCCGTCAGACGACTTGCGCCATCTCTCTTCTACCGGTTTGTAACGAGGGTCGGCAACCAGTCCATCAGCAAGCTGATGTTTTGTATATGTTCGGTTGGCATCATTTACCTGCGTCCAATTCGTAGGAACAATGGTACGGGCAAAAAAACCATCTGTCTCAGCAACATCGTAGAGTAGGCGGAGAAAAGAAAATGCTTTTCTTGCTTTAATCAAGGCATCTTCATCTTTGGTAACTGCATACCTAAAACTTTCCATGGCCAAATAACCACCCGTATATTCGCCATCATTATCGTCATCCCAATTCTGCCAGGTTGAAGTATCTCCTGCTACTTCCAGATGAAGAACTCCACAAATCCAAGGTTCGCGAATGTGCTTTTTCATTAACTGCCCGTAGAAGTTTTCTTCTTTATCTTTCAGCTTCATCATTGTCCGTTTTATGGCACTAACACCATTGCTTGTTGCAATCCACGCATTTCCATCCTTGTCAAAAGCCACATCGTTTACGATGTCATTGGTTAGCCAACGTTTACTGAAACGTAAAGAGTGTGTGCCATCTTTTTCGTAGCGAACTACACCAACATCAGTTCCCACCCATTATGCGAAGTAATTACTTATGCAAAGTAAATTAGCTAATAGTTTCTTTTTAAGATTATTACTCCAGGAATACTTTGCATAATATTTTCACAGAATTGAGGCAAAATATCTTTTCAGTATTAAATTATTCATTTTAATGTAAGTGACTATCAATTAATTTCCAGAAATTTAATTTCAACAAATGGATTTATTCACATTTTAAATTAATTGGTATTATGGACAAACAAATCAAGGATTTTAATGAGTTGATTTCTAATTCTTCTGATTATCTAGAATCTCAACTTCATTATTCTGTAAGTGCAGTTGACAATTACAGAAGATGTTGGAAGCAAGTTAGAAACTTTATGGCTTTAGAAGCGGCGTGATTTTTGGATGATGTCGCAAAACGGGGTTTCAATTCACTACTGC
>CAYZBC010000364.1:0-4949 GCA_964476535.1 uncultured Maribellus sp. | reverse complement strand
TTTTATCTTCTGCATCGATGCTTTCAACACTGTCAATTATTAAATTAAATCCATGCTTTTTTTGAAGGTCGACTAAGGGCATTTTACTGTCTTCGAAACTTATTCCTTTAACCGGAATCCAAATGGAAATGGGATAAATAAACAGATAATCTCTTTCGGAAACCAGAGTTACTTTATATCCATTTTTACGTAATTTAATGGCCGCTTCAACACCTGCAAAACCACCGCCTAATATTAAAAAATGATTCATGGTTAACTGATTTTCATGGATTGAACTCCTTCTGTATTATTCATTTCAGACGTAAAAACATTTGTAACATCCGAACGTAGCGTTCCTTTTAAATATTCATCAATAAGATTTTCGGGATTATCGATGGGAACACCTATAAACAGATTGATTTTTGTGTCAGAAAAAAAGCTGACTAACGATTTATCGATGCGGTGTACAATTATATCTGTAATTCCCCACTCATTCAACCAGTCTAACAAAGCCGGAATTGACTTTAGCGGAGGAACCTCTTGCTTTGTGTTTACAACCGATTTTTTGTTCATATCGAAAATGACATATGCGGAGCAATCACCAAATACTTCACTCAGTAAATTCTCTTTTATGGGAATTGCAATTTTTGTCATAATCATTAATTTTCTTTCGGGGCAAAAATATTGGAAACCTGTTGATGCTACAATTTTAATTGATTGGTATCGGTTGGGAACAAAACTGAAATATAATAGTAAAAAAGTTGTCAAACGATAACTTAACAATCCATTGGAAAGATTGAAAAGTAAAAAGGATAATAAAAAAACAGGTGCCGAATTATTCCGACACCTGTTTTTATTTTTAAGATATAAATGAGATTAATGGTTGTGTCCGGCGTGTGGATCTGCAGCTTCAGCAGTTCTTTCATATTTGCAACATCCGGGAAGTTTGTCATAAACTTTTGTAGTTGATTTGTGGTTTTTTGTGTCGTGACCTACTTTTGCAATTGCAATTTCAACTTTATCAACGCTCGTTTTTGTATCATCAAAAACCACTTCCAATTTTTCGGTTGCTTTGTCCCATTCTGCTTTTGATAC
This sequence comes from uncultured Maribellus sp., assembly GCA_964476535.1. GTDB lineage: Bacteria > Bacteroidota > Bacteroidia > Bacteroidales > Prolixibacteraceae > Draconibacterium. The sequence goes on along the minus strand of CAYZBC010000364.1, from coordinate 3,875 downwards.
GCCATCAATGGCCAAAGCTGTTTTTTCGATGCGTTTTTCACACATTCCACTATTTCCTCTTACATCAATTTTTTCGGTTTTGTTTCCTGCAAAAACTGCAAATGTTCCAAAAACGAACATTACTACTAAACTTAAAACTTTTGTTTTCATTTTTCTAATTTTTAATTGTTTATTAATTATTACTTAATCGTCTCCCTGTTTTCACCACATCCCAACATCATATCACCAAAATACGGATTTTTAATTTCCTCAGAATTGCTAAACCAGTATGCTCCCTTATCCTTATCTGCCATTGAGCAATATTGGTAATATGCAGTAACATCATTTAATCCAAATGCTTTCAGGCTTTTGTAAAATGCAATATTGAACTTCACAAATTCATTTCTTTGCTTTTCAATATCCATTAATTTACTTATTGATTTTGTTGACTTTTCAATTACTTCCAGATACTCCATCCAGGCCATGTGTGCATCGCCCTTTAACAGTCCCATTTCAACTTTCTTCAAAGCACCTTCTAAATCTGTTGCCGCTGTCATAACTTTATGTGCATCGGATGCAACAAATGCATCTTTCATAGGCAGATACTTATTGTAAACCTCTGTTAATTGTTTTTTAAAGTCAGCACTTACACTAAACTTTTGTGGTTCTTTGTCCATCTTTTCCATCTCACTTTGAGACATCGGTTCTCCTCCATGATTATGTCCTGTCGAAACAACACCCCCGTCAGGATTCATCATACTTGGCAGCCCTTGTAATTGTGCTGCTGCATCAATTTTAAACACTCCATTTACGGCAATTTCTTCGCCTACTTCCAATCCTTCGGCAACTACATAAAATGCTCCTGCTTTCGGGCCTAAAACAATTTCACGGAAAATAAACGAAGGATTTTCCCTATCCTGAACTTTTACATAAACCACAGCTCTTTTTCCTGTCCAGAGCAAAGCGGTTTTTGGAATAAGAATTTTATCCCCCTGTGAAGCAATTTTGGAGTTTACGATTCCATTGACAAACATTTCGGGTTTTACTTCAAGTTTCGAATTGTTTAATTCAACCCTGATTTTTGCCACTCTTGTTTTTGCATTTATAAATGGGTCGATAAACGAAACCTTTCCCTTAAAAGTTTTGCCTGGTAACGATTGAATGGAAAAATCAACTGCATCGTTGGTTTTTATCCACGGAAGGTCACTTTCGTAAGCGTCAAACAATGCCCAAACACGGGTTAAGTCAACCACTTTAAACAATGCCATCCCTTCTTTCACATAGTCGCCAATTGCCACATGCCGCATGGTTACAGTGCCAGACTTCGGCGAAAGCACATCGAAATAAAGTTGTGGTTCTCCTTTTTCTTCAATTGAACGAATTTGCTCATCGTTTAAATCCCAAAGTTTTAGTTTTCCTTTTGCAGCTTTATATAAAGTCGGGCGCGATTCTTTAAATGCAATTGCTTCTAATAATTCACGTTGCGCAGTAACCAAATCGGGTGAATAAATGGTTACCAGTTTTTCGCCTTTCCGTACATTTTGCCCGGTGAAATTGACAAACAATTCCTCAATTCTTCCACCAAAACGAGCTGTTAATTCTGAAATTCTTCGTTCGTCCTCCTGAATTTTCCCCTGTAGATGAATTGATTTTTCAGGAGTTCCGGTTTCAACTATCATGGTTTGAATGGAAGCTAATTTTGCTGCCGATTCTGTCATCATAATTTCATTGGGGTCAACATCGTCGCCTCCTGAACCCATAGATGCCAATGGAATTAAATCCATTCCACAAATGGGGCAATCTCCGGGTTTGTCCTGTTTTATTTGTGGATGCATTGAGCATGTCCAGGTTGTTGGGTCTTCCGATTCATGGTCGTGACCTTCATGCCCGGTTATTTCTTGTCCGCTTTGATTGGTAGAATTTGTTCCGCCAGAGTGAAAAAATACCCAGCCAAGAAAAATCCCAATTACCAATACTCCAATTATCAGTTTGAGATTTGCTTTTATATTTTGAATAATATCTTTCATTTTTATTTCTTTTTATTTATTATTGACTTCGACTCCGCTCAGTCTGACGTCACAGTGAGCGTAGTCGAACTGCTATTTCCCCATTAAATAGTTTAGAAATGAAATGGCTGCTTGTTTATCAGCAATTGATTTTTCTTTTTCCAAATGATATTTTAAAACTTTGCGCTCCATTCTTAAAATCTCCTCAAAATTTTTATTTCCTGTGGCATACTCAGTTTCCAAAATGCGAATGGATTTTTGCGAAAGGTCGAGCTGAGTTTCGTACAGTTTTATTCTTCGGTCAGCATCCAAATAATCTTTCCATCCCTTTTCAAAAAGGGTTTCCAGCATATTTATCTTGTTTGCTTTTTCGAAAGTTTTAGCCGACTCCAGATAAACTACTTCCTGAACCATTGCCTTGTACTTATTACGGTACAGAGGGATTGTTACTCCCACCGATGGAAAAATAAAGGCATCTTTTCCGGCCAGGTTGTTTTCACCTTTTCCAATAAACGTATAGTCGAATCCAACTTTGAAATTTGGCTTGCCATTCGATTGGGCTACCTCACGTTTAAATTGAAGTGCTGCTTGCTGAAAATCGATTGATAAAAGTTGATGGTTATATATCGAGACTGAATCGAGAGCTGCTTGTTTTGAAAGGTGAAAATCGTTTCTCCACAAATCTGCGGGTATCGAAATCGTTTCAATTTCATCCGAGTTCAACAAATTCTTGAACATCGCTTCCAGAACAAATGCTTTATCTTTTAACAAAGCCAGTTGATTCTCCAATTCATTTATCTCCATCTCAATCCGATATTCATCGACCACTGAAACCATTCCTGCCTCCACTTTTATGATAGCAAGCTTTTGAAAGGTTTCAAGTATTTCAATATTCTCCAAAATAATTGCAACTGCTTTTTTATTAAAATAAAGATTGAAATAGGCAGCTCTAACATCGTTAAACAGCTTCGATTTTGTTTCTTCAAATAATTCATACTTTGCTTTTGCAGCTTGAATAGAAGCATTTTCTTTTGCTTGTAATGTGCCAAACCACGGAAACATTTGCGACGCTGAAATTTTGAAATGTTGTGGGCCAACCCTTGTTTCTACCGGACTGATAAAATATGCAAACGCGACTTGCGGGTCGGGCAAAGCTTTTACCTGTGGAGCTACTTCTAAAGCTGCCATGTAATCGTTAAACTTCTCTTTTAAACCCGGATTGTTCTCTGCCGCAATTTTCAGATAATTGTCTAAATCCGCTTGTTGTGCTGAAACCACAGAAGAAATCAGCAAAAACAATATTCCTAATCCTATTTTGTAATTCTTCATGATTTTATGCTTTTTGCTTTTTTAGTTCTCTTTTAATTTTACCTTCTTGCCACATACTGTAAAGTACCGGCACCACAAACATGGTGAGTACTTCAATGGTCATTCCACCAAACAGCGGAATTGCCATTGGAACCATAATGTCGGAACCTTTTCCAGTTGAAGTAAGAATTGGCAGTAGTGCAATAATCGTAGTTGCAGTTGTCATGATTGCCGGGCGCACTCTTTTTGAACCTGCTTCAAGAACCAATGTGCGTACTTCTTTTACAGTTGTTGGACTTTTCTTTTCCTGCAATTGTTTGATATAGGTACTGATTAAAACACCATCGTCGGTGGCTACACCAAACAGCGCTATAAATCCAACCCAGACTGCAACACTCAGATTAATAGTGCTTACTTGAAAGAGGTTTCGAAGATGTATTCCTCCCAATTCGCCGTTCATAAACCAAGGCTGTCCGTACAACCAAAGCATGATAAAACCACCCGATAAAGCCACAATAATTCCTGTAAAAATAAGGGATGTAGATATTACCGATTTAAACTGAAAATAAAGAATAAGGAATA
>CAYZBC010000363.1:0-4988 GCA_964476535.1 uncultured Maribellus sp. | reverse complement strand
GGTTTTTCCTGATTTGGTTTAATCAAACGAATTCCTCGAGGCTTTGCCTCGGGGTATCATATATTTTCCCCTGAAATTCAGGGGAGATGTCAACCGGCAATTGCCGGTTGAAAGAGGGGTGAAATAATGAAAATTCGATTTTCAGCTTTTGGGCTGAAATAAAGTTGGCGAAATACCCCTTGGCTCTACCATGGGGATAGTCAACTTTAAGAATTTTTTTTATTGATGCAAGGTGTTTAGTTTATGCGTCAAATTATTTGCTGCGGTATGTAAATAAAAAGCGCTATATTGAAAATCGTGTAACGCTAAAACTTTTATTTCGCTGCTCCTATAACAGTTGGAAGTTGCAAGCTAATGTAGGGAACTTTATCATTATCAATAATTTCAAAATGTAAAAAGTACTCCTTAGATTTATAGCATATTCTGTCCAATTGTATTAGATTTGAATTATTAGAAAGAAAGTAGATAGATAGGCATATCAAAGACGACATACCGTTTCAATATTATTCTGAGACTTATAAAAATGTTAATATAGAAGACGATCAACCTATTCTATCAATTGATACGAGTTTTCCGTTTTTAATGACTCAATTCGATATAATGAATGATACGGCTTAGGCTCATTTTCCTCATCGACATGATTATTTTGAAATTCTATTTGTAGAAGACAAAGCTTTTGAAGGGTCGGAAAAAGATATAAAAAGTGCAATTTTAACCAGTCGTAATTTTCTGAGGCAGTTTATTGGATAGTAAATAGAATCTGCTTAATTTCAATAAGAATTAAATCCGCAAATCTCATCCACAGGTTTACGGATTTTCTTCCTTAGTTTATAATCTTCCGGTGCGTAGCCAAGCGAAATTACAAGTCCTATTTTTCTCTTTTTTGGGATATGCAATAATTTCTGGATTTTCTTTTCATCGAACCAGCCAATCATACATGTCCCCAATCCCAGTTCAGCAGCTTGCAAACAAAAGTGCTCGGCTGCAATTCCAATATCAATTTGAGGGTATTCCATGTTTTTCAGGCTGCCCCCAATTTGGGCAATTAATTTGGCTTTTTCTAAAACCAAAACTGCCATTACCGGTGCTTGAATTGTAAATTTGTTAAAAGAAACAATTTTGCTAAAAGTAGCATTTGCCACTTTATCTTTAAGCTCCGGTTCATCTACAATAATCAATTTCCATGGCTGCGAATTACACGCCGATGGAGCAATTTGAACTGCATCAATAAGTTGTAGTATTTTTTCTTGTTCAACAGGCTTGTTCTGGTATCTTCTAATGCTCTGGCGGCGGTTTATTAATTGAAGAAAAGTCATAATCATTATTTTAAAAAATTGTGAAAGTACAATTATTATTATTCTTTACCTTTTAATCTTTTTTATTGAACTAAATTGTAACTACATTTTCTAATATCAGCTAAATAAATCATTTGCATTTTTAATAACTTTTGGTGGCCGTTCCAAATATTTATTATTTTAGTAGAAATTAATTTTACTCTCAACTAAAAATTTGAATTTTATGAATGGCAAATCAGATAACTCCAATTTCTCTATATCAGAAATTCGAAACTTTGGAAGAAATTTTTCGCCAGATTATCAACTTCCGAAACGAGTGTTGGGAAAAACCGGAGAGAAACTTTCTGTTATCGGTTTTGGTGGAATTATGTTGAACGATAATCCACAGGATTTCGCAAACGAAATGGTTGCCAAAGCGTACGAATTGGGGGTAAACTATTTCGACGTTTCACCCAGATATGGAAATGCTGAAGATAAACTAGGACCGGCACTAAAACCTTATCGCAAAAACTGCTTTTTAGCTTGCAAAACGCGCGAACGAAATGCGGTTGGAGCACAAAAAGATTTAGAGAATTCACTTATAAAACTGCAAACCGATTATTTTGATTTATACCAAATGCACGAGCTAAGTTCTGTGGATGAGGTGAAACAAGCATTTTCCTCAGGCGGTGCCATGGAAACAATTGTTAATGCAAAAGAAGCCGGAAAAATAAAACACATTGGATTTTCTGCTCACTCGGTGGATGCAGCTTTGCTGGCAATGAAAAATTATGATTTCGACTCAATTTTATTCCCCATAAATTTTGCCTGTTGGAATACCGGAAATTTTGGGCCACAAGTTTTTGCCGAAGCAGAAAAACGTGGAATGGGAATTTTAGCTTTAAAAGCAATGGCACTAACACATTTGGGTGAGGGAGAAAAAAGCATTTTCAAAAATGTGTGGTACCGCCCGATACAGGATGATGTAATTATGAAAATGGCCTTAAAATATACTTTGTCAAAAAACGTAACAGCTGCAATCCCTCCGGGGCAAAGTACATTGTTTTTAAAAGCATTGGAGTTTATGAATCATTTTGAAAGGATTTCTGAAGAAGAAACGCAAAAATTATTGTCGATATCGAAAAATACCAAACCCATTTTTATGCATGGGTAAAAATCATTTTCGAAAAAGATTCATTTTTATTCATTTTAGTTTTTGACTATCTTCGTAGAAACCGACATTGTATACAACTAAAATAAAAAATCATGAAACGGAGATCATTCATTAGAAACAGTGCTCTTGGAAGTTTGGCACTCACAATTCCAGCTATCAGAAGTTTTGGAAATAGTTTTACTGCTGATTTTCAAATCCCAAAACGTATTCTTGGTAAAACCGGAGAAGAACTTTCCGTTATTGGATTTGGCGGAATAATGTTAAATAACAATCCTCAGGATTTTGCAAACGAACTGGTTGCCAAAGCTTACGATCTTGGTGTTAATTACTACGATGTTGCACCAAATTATGGGAATGCCCAGGAAAAACTTGGCCCTGCTTTAAAACCGTTTCGAAAGAATTCTTTTTTAGCATGTAAAACACACATGAGAGATGCTGTTGGTGCGCAAAATACTTTGGAAGATTCGCTTAATAAATTACAAACAGACTATTTCGATTTATACCAATTGCACGCACTGAGTTCGGTTGAACAAGTTGAACAGGTATTTGCTGTTGGTGGTGCAATGGAAACGATTATTAGAGCTAAAAAAGAAGGCAAAATAAAGCATGTTGGTTTTTCTGCACATTCAGTAGATGCTGCTTTGCTCGCCATGAGAAATTATGATTTCGACTCAATTTTATTCCCCATAAATTTTGCCTGTTGGAATGCCGGAAATTTTGGGCCGCAGGTTTTTGCTGAAGCAGAAAAACGTGGAATGGGAATTTTGGCGTTAAAAGCAATGGCATTAACACATTTAAATGAAGGCGAAAATAACATCTTCAAAAATGTGTGGTACCGGCCGATTAAGGATGAAGAGATAATGAAAATGGCCTTAAAATATACTTTGTCGAAAAATATTACCGCGGCGATCCCTCCGGGGCAAAGTACATTGTTTTTAAAAGCATTGGAGTTTATGAATCATTTTGAAAGGATTTCTGAAGAAGAAACGCAAAAATTATTGTCGATATCGAAAAATACCAAACCCATTTTTATGCATGGGTAAAAATCATTTTCGAAAAAGATTCATTTTTATTCATTTTAGTTTTTGACTATCTTCGTAGAAACCGACATTGTATACAACTAAAATAAAAAATCATGAAACGGAGATCATTCATTAGAAACAGTGCTCTTGGAAGTTTGGCACTCACAATTCCAGCTATCAGAAGTTTTGGAAATAGTTTTACTGCTGATTTTCAAATCCCAAAACGTATTCTTGGTAAAACCGGAGAAGAACTTTCCGTTATTGGATTTGGCGGAATAATGTTAAATAACAATCCTCAGGATTTTGCAAACGAACTGGTTGCCAAAGCTTACGATCTTGGTGTTAATTACTACGATGTTGCACCAAATTATGGGAATGCCCAGGAAAAACTTGGCCCTGCTTTAAAACCGTTTCGAAAGAATTCTTTTTTAGCATGTAAAACACACATGAGAGATGCTGTTGGTGCGCAAAATACTTTGGAAGATTCGCTTAATAAATTACAAACAGACTATTTCGATTTATACCAATTGCACGCACTGAGTTCGGTTGAACAAGTTGAACAGGTATTTGCTGTTGGTGGTGCAATGGAAACGATTATTAGAGCTAAAAAAGAAGGCAAAATAAAGCATGTTGGTTTTTCTGCACATTCAGTAGATGCTGCTTTGCTCGCCATGAGAAATTATGATTTCGACTCAATTTTATTCCCCATAAATTTTGCCTGTTGGAATGCCGGAAATTTTGGGCCGCAGGTTTTTGCTGAAGCAGAAAAACGTGGAATGGGAATTTTGGCGTTAAAAGCAATGGCATTAACACATTTAAATGAAGGCGAAAATAACATCTTCAAAAATGTGTGGTACCGGCCGATTAAGGATGAAGAGATAATGAAAATGGCCTTAAAATATACTTTGTCGAAAAATATTACCGCGGCAATCCCTCCGGGGCAAAGTACATTGTTTTTAAAAGCATTGGAATTTATGAATCATTTTGAAAGAATTTCTGAAGAAGAAATGCAAAAACTGTCGGCTTTGTCGAAAGTAACAAAACCGATTTTTATGCATGCATAATTTTTAGCAAAAAAACAGATTATAAGACTGTTGTCGTGTTGAGCGAAGTCGAAACATATTTTCTCAAAGAAATAGATTCTTGACTGCCTGTCGGAAGACAGAGACTTCTCTTGCCAATAACTAATTTTATTTCAAAAACCTTGATCCTGCCTGCTGGCGGACAGGGAGACGTTCTGATAATCAATGCTCATTAGAACGTCATGCTGAATTTAGTTCAGCATCTTCATGTCATTTACACATTGTGCCCAATAAAAATTGGGTGGCCACTCGAATAACGTAAAAAAACATCTTACTGAACTTTCAAACTATCATTTCCATCCCACGAATATCCCCACATTTTCATATATTCATCGCCGGATAAAAACTTGTCATTCGTTTTTTGAAGTAACTCCTTCAATTGTTTTTCCAAATCGGATTGAATAAATATATACTCATCAAACCCAATCAGATTGTT
>CAYZBC010000362.1:0-5005 GCA_964476535.1 uncultured Maribellus sp. | reverse complement strand
TTAAAATAAACATAAACCCATAAGTTATATTCAATTACTCCGGGTAACGCGCTCCAACTTACATCACACGAACTGGAGGTAATATTTGTAATCTGAATTACTGCGGGTCCCGTTCTGGTTGTCTTTACTGTTTGAGTTTCCGATTTCTCCGAGTCACCATCAACATTACTCGCTTGTACATACCAATAGTAAGTCGTATTTGGCGATAGCCCTCTTACATATGTACCTTTCCCATCTGTAATAACTTTAGGATTATGCTCAGAAAAATAAATTTTATCGCCAGATTGGTTTAAAGAATATACTGTTAATTTATACTCCGTAGCATTTTCCACAGCGTACCATTCTGCCCAAAACGAGCTATCCTTAACTTGCTCTGTACAATAAATTTCAGGAGCAGCAAGTACTGCCGCTTCAAAATTTGCGACGAGTGTTATGTTTTCATCTAAATTAAAAGTATAACTAGCATCTATTGATACTTCTGTTCCATCTTCTGTCCAATTTGCAAATTCGTACCCCGCGTTGACTGTGGCTTGTGCTGTTACCGAAGTACCACTGTCAAAAGTTCCGCCACCGCTTACTGTACCACCAGCAGCCGGAGATACCGATAAGCTAAGAGTATATTGTGTGGCAGGAATTTCTTCGAAAACTGCAACAAGCGCTGTATTTGCATCTAAACTAAAAGTATACGACGACGAAGTAGAAACCTGAGTTCCGCCCTTAGTCCATTTAACAAATTTATACCCCGCAGCAACTGTGGCTTGTGCTGTAACAGAAGTACCATCGTCGAAAGTTCCATCACCGCTTACTGTACCCCCTGCTGCCGGAGATGCTGATAAGGTAAGGGTGAATTGAGAAACCGTTGTTACTTTAATCGCATCTGACGACAATGATTCTCCAGCTGCGTTTACTGCATACACCATGTAGTAATATTCTACTCCAGATTCTAATGTACTTGCTGGGACTACATAACTAGTACCCAAACCCGCTAGAACTTTTTTACTATAACCATCAACCGAGCCAGGTTCACCCATTGACCCCAAGGACTCAGACAAAATACTCAATTTATAACCCGTTGCACCTTCTACCGCTTCCCAATTTGCAGTAAACGAAGTAGAGGTTATATTTGTTGCAGCAATTGCCACAGGTGCATCAGGAGCTGTTTTTAAAGTTTTAACACTAATAGTATTCGATTCGTTTGAGACTCCAGATTCGTTAACTGCAACCAAATAGAACCAATATTGTTTGTTAGCAGTTAATGTATTTGCAGGTATTGCAAAGCTAGTTCCCGTAACCTCTTTCTCATCGTAACCACCAATCGCCATTAAAACTTTTCCAAACAGAGTTGTAACAGTTAATTTATAGCTCGTCGCTCCAGCAGCAGCTTCCCAATTTGCAGTAAACGAGGTGGTTGTAATATCTGTTGCGGCAGTTGCAAGGGGTTCTGCAGGTGGAGTATCCAACGTTATTACCTTAATTACATTTGATAAATTAGATTCATCTGTACCAGCTACAGCCCTTAATTCAAAATAGTAAGACGTATTCATGTTTAACCCGCTTACTGTAGCTTTTATCGTTGAAGCTCCTGCAACTGCCTTTGGGTTGTAACCGATAAGATATCTCTTTTTCAAAACGCTACCCGAATAAACATATAATTTGTAACCATCGACTCCTTTAACCGCCGACCAATTTGCCTGAAACGAAGTATGTCCAATTTTTGAGGCTGCAGTTGCTGTAGGCGCCGTTACAGCTGGATCCAAAGTGGTTACTGTAATTTCATTCGAAAAATCGGAGTCGTGCTGATTGATATCTGCGGTTTTTAAAGCATAATAATAAGTTGTACCATCAGTTAATCCACTCACTGTTTCGCTTGTTGCTGTAGGATACATTTGCTTTCCGGAATAACCGGCGACATATTCTTTTACAATACCACCACTATTTATCAATTTCCGATAAACATATAATGTATAACCATATACATCTCCAGCAGATTCCCAATTTGCGTTAAACGAGGAAGGGGTAATATCTGTTGCAGCAGTTGCTACGGGTGCAGTAATTGTTTTTACTGCTATTTCATTTGAAAGGTCAGATTCAACTGCTGAACTACCTCCACCTTTTAAAACATAATAGTATGTTACTCCTTCGTCTAAACCACTTACAGTTTCACTTGTTGTAGGTTGAATTTGCTTTGGGTCATAATTAGTTACATATCCTTTTGACACAACATATTTACCATTCACTAGTCTTAGATATTTCTTATAAACATATAATTTGTAATAGGCTGCATCAACATGTTCCCAATTTGCCCTAAACGACGTGGTATTTACATTAGTTGCTTCGGTTGCCACTGGTATGGCACATTTAGTTGTTACACTAGGGATATTTGAAGCCGGTGAATCACCAGCAGCATTTACTGCACGCACAAAGTAGCGATAACTTATATTATCTTCTAGTCCTGATATTACACAGCTGGTTCCTGTAATAACTTTTCCGCTGTAACCAGCAAGATACGCCCCATCATACTCATCAGCATATACTTTATAACTAGTTGCTCCATCAACCGCTTTCCAACTTATTGCAAACGATGTTGAATTAATATCTGTTGCTGCATTTACTACAGGTGCTGCGGGTACAGTATTCAACGTTTTTACCGAAATTACATTTGACAAATCAGATTCCTTTGTACCATCTAAAGCCTTCAAAACATAATGGTAAGTCGTATTCATGTTTAACCCGCTTACTGTAGCTTTTATCGTTGGAGCTAGAATACCTTTGGGATTATAACCAGTAACATATATTATTTTCGGAATGAAACCCGAGTAAACATATAATGCGTAACCTGTTACTCCTTTAACTGCATTCCAATTTGCCTGAAACGAAGTACGACCAATTCGTGAGGCTGCAGTTGCTGTAGGAGCCGTTACTGCTGTTTCGGAACCTTCAAATCCCAGGGCCCCATTATCGTCTGCAGTATTTAAATGATTATTGTCTAAAATGAAGGCGTTCTCGGTTAATGCATTTGTTTTACTACTTGCACCAACCCTAAAATTAGTTAGTACCAGCATTGCCATGCATACTACCAATAATGTAATTTTGTTAGTTGTAATTTTTTTCATAATTATGTTTTAACACAAATAACAATAATTATGAATAGCAACTTTAGTTAAATTTGAAAGTGTTGAGATTAATCTTGAAAGCGTGATTGCAACACAGAGCAATTTGTAAATACTTACTATAATTTATCCAACTCTTCAAAAATAATCTGCTTCCTACGCGATGAAATTGGAATCTCCGCTCCATTTTGCATGATTATAAATCCACCATCGGTTTTATCAATTTTTGTTATGCCACTTAAGTTTACCAAAAAGGATTGATGTGGGCGTAAAAATTGATAATCGGCAAACAACTCGGCAAATTCTTTAATGCTTTTCGAAACGGTAATTTCTTTCTTTTCTTTCAAAAAGAAAGTAGTATAGCTATTGTCGCTTTTGCAATACAATATCTCATTTAAGTCGACCAAATGCATGGTATCGGAGGTACGTAGCACCACTTTTTTATCGGCATTACCATTATTCATATGCGACATAAAATTATCGGTTTGTATCGCTGCTGTTTCTTCGGGTAAACTATCGATTGCCCTTTGAATGGCCTCGCAAAATTCGAATTCGTTAACCGGTTTAAGAATATAATCGATGGCACTAAACTTAATGGCTTTAATTGCATACTGATTAAAAGCAGTAATAAAAACCGGTCTAAAATCGTAGGGTTTACATTTCTGAAGCACCTGAAAGCAATTGCCATCTTCTAACTCAATATCGCATAAAACCAAATTGGGTTTTAGGTTCTGAATTAAGTTCACAGCCTCATCTACCTTACCGGTTTCTCCCACAATTTCGATGTCGGGGAAGTTACTTTCCAACATCATTCGATTAATCTCCCTCAAATGAATTTCATCCTCAATAATAACAGTTCTAATCATATCAAACAGGTATAATTATGGTTACTTCAGTTCCTTTTTCTGTATTGTTTTGTTCAGTACGATCGACAACCTTAAAATCGACTTTTTTTCTGAACTGTTTAGACAAAATTGCCCGTCGTTCTTTAAAAATTTGCATCGACATGGAACGGTGTGTTTTAGCTTTATCTGCCTTCGGACTATTAATTCCATGTCCGTTGTCGATTACTTTTATTTCGAGTTTGTTTCCCAACTCACGATATTGCAGCAATAATTCGCCCGGATAATCCAGGTTTTTCATTCCGTGTTTAATGGCATTTTCGACAAAAGGCTGCAAGAGCATTGGCGGCACATTTACAAACTCGGTTTCAATACTTTCGTCAACTTCAATTTTATAGTTAAATTTCCCTGCTAAACGCATTTTTTCCAATTCGATGTAATTCCGGAGCATTTCAATTTCATCAGACAAAGATACAAACTCTTCCGCCGAATGCTCCAAAATTGACCGTGTTAAGCGGGCAAAATTCCCCAAATAACCAGCAGCTTTTTTTGTTTCGTTTTTATACATAAAATTTTGAATGCTGCCCAGTGCATTAAACAAAAAGTGCGGGTTCATTTGCGAACGGAGTAGTTGTTGTTTCAACATTTCCTGCTTAAAGATAGACTGCCTTTTTCGCATTATTTGACGATATATTCCTAATCCTATACTAAGTAGTAAAATAGCAATTAGCCCAACCCCCAGTTTTATACGTTGATTCTTAACTTCGTTTTCAACAGATAGAAGTTTGATTTCTTGTTTCTGCTTCTGTGTTTCATATTCTACTTCGAGCGACTGTAGCTGTTTGGCATTTGCAATATTTATAATACTATCTTGATAAATATGGCTTTGCTGTAAAGAAAATACAGCCTTTTCCCATTCTGAAGCACCCTGGTATATTGAAAATAAGGAATTATTAATCAATATCAGATTCTCGTACGAATGAATGGAATACGCAATGTCTTGCCCTTTTTGTAAATACCAGATAGCACTGTCTATTTCATTTTTACCTGCAT
>CAYZBC010000361.1:0-5010 GCA_964476535.1 uncultured Maribellus sp. | reverse complement strand
TCGGTATTTTTACCCTCTTTGTATTCAACTAAAATGGTATTGGATGCGTGATCAACCTTTAAATCTTTAACACCCTTTTCAAATTTTAAGTGCTCGGTTAGCTTTTTCTCACAATCTGTACAATCCATGTCGCTTTTAAAACAAACTACTTTATTTCCTTTTTTTTGTGCAGATGCTTGATTCACAGTAAAACCAGCCAACATAGCAATCATTAATACATAAATTAAATTTTTCATTATTATTCTTTTTTAAATGATTTCAATATTTCATATTAGATTGAGTTTCCAACTTCCGTCTTCCATCTTTTTATTCATAATTGAGTGTAAAACGTAATCCCAAATATATTTTTCGGCCAACAACAGGTCCCCAAACATTGGTCGCATCAAACTGCGAACCAAATGGATCGTCAGCACCTGCAATTGGATTTTTCTGCGTGAAGTTGGTCAGGTTTTCAGATCCAACATAAATATTCCAATACCGGAAATATTTAGTAAGCTGTGTATTCATAATCGTGTAAGACGAAAATTCATAATAATTGCCCAAAATATCAACCAGATTCATTCCATCCTGTGGATAACGAGGAATCCTTCCTCCCCCATTAAACTGAATGGTATAATCGAACATCCATTTCTTAAGGTTTGTAGTGTAATTGAAATTTACCAAACCTTTGTATCGGCTAGTCAATGGTTTTTCGAGTAGCTCCCCACCAATGGTTTGTTTCACATCGTTTATACGGTAAGCCAGTAACATATCTAATCGTTCAATGGGTTGCCAACGTACATCGAATTGAATGCTGTTAGCATACGATTTTCCATCCAATGGCGAAAGAATTATGTTTTCGACAGAAGTCTCGCGGTCTAAAACCAATTGTGAAAGGAAATTAGTTCGAAAGTATTCTGCATTTAATTGCAAATCTCGACCCAATAAAGTATAGGATTGAACCACAGCAATTCCATAATTCCACGCTTCTTCCTGCATCACATCATCTTGCCATTGCAATGGTCTTGCATTGGCAAGCATAAATGTATTTTCCGAAATTACATTGGCTGTACGGTAACCTTTTCCGGCACTGGTCCGCAAAGTAAGGTGCTCACCCATTTTATAACGCAAATGCATTCTAGGCGTTATAAATGTTCCGAAAAAGTTATGAAAGTCTGCTCTAATTCCAGTCATAAAAGTAAAGTTCTCGCTTGGTTTTAGTGTGTATTCAGCAAAAATACCAGGTACTTTTTCCGTTCTGGAAATATCCTGTCCATACAAATTTTCATTAAAATTATCGTATATAAAACTCAACCCTGTATTAAGTGAATGAACGGCAGCTACATCCAGGTCGCGGGTTAATACGGCATTGGCATAAAAACGAGTTTCATCAGCATCGTATTCGTTTAATCCAAAAAATGAATTGGTTTTGTGACGAGAAGAATTGGCCAAAACTGCAAATGCTGTTCTGTTATTTGGTGAAACATAACCTGTTTTAAAAAATCCATCTATGCGATTTGTATTGATATTAATTCCGTATGGATTTGAAAGATTTGGCGTCATGTCACTCTCAACGTCCATTTCTCCACCTAAACGGTCTTCCATCAATACATTAACTCCAGCCTGTATCATGTGACCTTTGTGATTGTTGTATTTCCAGCGGTTATGCAGTTGTAATTGGCGCGAAAGCGGACTGTCTAAAAAACCATCACCATTGTTATCACTTCTTTTGGACAGGTCAGAAGCATGAACAAATAGTCCGGTTGAAACCAAATCTTTGTAAACACGGATGTTTGCATTTCCATTAAATTCTTTCCTGCCTTCTGCATTTGCATAAGTATTCAGAAAAAGCTTTTCCTGAGAATCGGGCTTTTTCAATTCCGCATTTATTTGTCCGGCAATTGACTCGTAACCGTTTAAAACCGACGCAGCTCCTTTTGAAACCTGAATAGATTCCAGCCATGGACCGGGAATATATGTTAATCCAAAAGTTGTTGCCAATCCACGCAGATTGGGCATATTTTCGATTTGCAGCAGCGAATAAGTTCCTTCCAAACCTAGCAAACGAATTTGTTTTGCTCCGGTAACTGCATCGCTGTAACTTACATCAACCGAAGGATTCGTCTCGAAACTTTCAGCCAGATTGCAACATGCAGCTTTGTGCAGTTCCGCTCCTCCAATTCGTTCGGTTTGTATGGGATTTATTACCGATAAATAGGTTCCCCTGTTTTTCTTGATTACCGTAACTTCCCCAATTTCAAGGTTGGGTTCCAAAATAACTTCAATGGGCTCCAAATCATCGATGTGTACTACTTTTTGTTCGTAACCCACAAAACTGAAAACCAGCATGTGCTGTGTACTTTTCTTTTTTATTTCGAATGTACCATCACCTTCAGATGCTACGCCTTGATTTGTTCCCTGCCAGAAAATATTAACTCCCGGCAAAGTTTGTGTTCCATTTTCATCGTTTCCCGAAACTGTTCCGGTAAGCGTTTGGGCATTGGATAATATTGGAAATAGAATATATAAATAGATTATAAATTTCTTCATCTCTTAAGATTTGTTATGAATACTTATTGAAATCAGAATTGTTTAATTCTGAAAAAAGTAATAAACCTTAAGCTTTTTGAGGAATTCTAAGTTGTTGGATTTTTATTAGAAAATCAAGTGAAGATGTGGAAATTGGTGGTGGATCAACGTAAAAATTTTCTGTATCAATTTTTACAAATTCTTCTGATAAATTCAAAAGAAGAATGTTAAATGCTACAAAAAGCTGAATGGATTGAATATTTATGAATTTAATTTCTTCGTCGATTCCAGGATTTTTTAATTTTAGAAAGGTTGCTTCCGGCGAAGAACAGCCGCAATCATCAGTATGTGTTGCACAATCGTCGCATTCTTTGTCAGAACAGGAATATTCATCGCCGTTTTGATCGTGTTCGTGATGTTGATGAAATTCAGTTTCACATGTTTCGGGAGTAACAAAAACAGTAACCTGCTTGTTTCCAGAACAGGAACAGTGGGATTTGTATATCATAAAACCGGAGGATGAAATTAAAAAAATCATCCCCATAAGAATTGCTGCTATATGTTTTACCACTTTCACTTCACAAAGATAACATATAATCGACTGATTTTGTTGTTAATAAAAAGTTAAGCCTTTTTGTTTAATGAATTAAGGCTGAAAGAACAAAGTTTAAACCTACTTCCTGCAAAAAGAACACTCTCCATATTGTTTGGGGAGATTCCCTTTTCACGGGAAATGACAAAGCATTGAATTTTTACAAACCCAATACTTCTGCGCCTTGTTCGAAAACAATATCGCGAGGAATTCCGGCATCAGCAATTCTGTCCAAATCATTTTGAAGTGCTTTGCGGATAAAACCTTTCTCTTCAATCATATTTTTGGCTGTTTTGTAATCGCCGTCGCCTTGAATCTTTAATATTTTTTCTGACAGGTCGAACATTGCCTTTTTCATTTTTTCATAATCTACGCGATAAGTTCCCGTTGCTTCATCGCGCGAAAAGGCACCTGTTTCCTGAAAATAATAGAAACGCATCATATTTGCTTTTCCGTGTGCACTTGCTGCGCCAAATCGAACAGAGCGAAATATTCCAGCCATAAACGTAACAAAGTTATCCATCATCTCTTTTTCGCCCATCTCCCCCATTTCGTTTAGTTGATAAACGCACCATAATCCTAAAATATCAGCTTTGCCTTCTTCAATTGAAGTATAAACGTCTTTTAAAGCTTCGCGAACTGTTGAGCTTTTGTCCACGGTATTTCCTAGACCCAAACCATGCGCGACTTCATGAAACATTGTATTTTCGAAAAAAGCTTCAAACTTAACATGCTTACGTTGATCTTCGGTAATCAATAGATCGCATATTGGAATAAGAATTTTATCGAATTTTGCCTGCATAGAGTTTTTAAGTTGCAACTTTCGGCTACCCTTTGTTTCGCGAACTACTTCGTCGTTGGGAAGGTTAATGGCAATGGTTTTGCTTCCGGCATTGCAATCGCCGGCATAATAAATGGCATCGTAAACATTCATGTCCGAATCTCCTCCGGGTGTTTCGTCTTTGTATTTTTGTTCACAAGGTAAATTGGTTTGTAAGCCCGGAAGTAAGGATGCGTATTTTTCCAATTTCAAACTCCACTCTTTGTCTTTAATTAAAAGAAACGATTCGTGAGCAGCTTTATAACCAAATAGTTGGTCTTCGTAATTTTCAATAGGACCAATAATAAATTCAATGGTATTGTTTTTCATCTCCATCCAAGCCACATCGCTTTCGTAATATTCATCGGTTAACAATGCTTGTGCACGTTTTTCGAGGTAATTTTTTAAACCAGAATCTTCAGCTAAAGCAGCGGCTTTTACCAATAATCCAGCGGCTTCTTTTACTTGTTTCTCAAATGCGATGTGGTAAGGAATAGATATTAACTTTCCATTTTCGTCTTTTCGAATCAAAGTATATTGGCTCGTTTTGCTTTCATCGTCCCAAGCTTCAAATTCTTCTTTTATTAAATCAAACGGATAGAAATTTGCACCTGCAGGTTTTGCAGGAAATCCTTCTAAAAATGGCTCATTGTTATTTAATCTTTCCCATGGACCATAATTCAATTTCAGGAACTTTTCAGTGTACTTATCCATTTCGTTGGCAAAAAGTTCATCCTTATTTCCAAAAGCTTCTTCCCAATAAATCTCTTCCATTAATTTTGCTGCCTCTAAAAGCAACGGAAACATTTGTTTCTCTTTTTCAGTTAAAGAGCTTAAATCAGTCGTTAATTTAAAGGATACAAATTCATCTGCCTTTTGCTTAATTTCCTTATTTACTTCTACCATAGAATCTGCTTTTTTTGAAGTTGAATTGCATCCCATCATTAAAATTGCGATTACAATAAGAATTATAATATTCCTCATTTTCGTTTAATTTTTATATTTTATGTTCAAAAGTAAGAAAAGTTAAATTGTAAATTTAATTATCTGAAAATAATTATATTAATGCTTTAAAGAAATATAATGCTTA
>CAYZBC010000360.1:0-5021 GCA_964476535.1 uncultured Maribellus sp. | reverse complement strand
CGAAACCTGAGCTTTAACATTTATCGAAATCGTAAGGAAAAAGAGTGCAGTTAAATAGGCTATAGTTTTCATTAGGTTTTACTTATTAATGTTTCGCTAGAATTACATCATCATTGTGACCTTCTCCATCATAATTTAGACATTTTAATGCATACAATTCTACTTCAGGAGCAACCCCTGTATATGTTTCATCAGCTGAGGCAACAATCCCTGCTACATGAGTTCCATGAAAATTATCATCCATTGGGTCATTATCATTGTTTACAAAATCGTAACCCCCAGCCACTTTAAATCCAGCACCAAAACCTCCACCTAAAGCTGTATGGGTATAATCAATCCCCGAGTCAAGGATTCCAACTTTTACACCTGCGCCTGTTACCCCATGGTTTGCTCTTGCAGTTGGAGCATTAATAATAGCGGCACTTTCAGCCAAATGTCCTTTTACTATTTCATTGCGATAAGCTGTTTTTACATAGGAGAGTTTTTTGATTTGGTCGAGGGAGGATGAAGAAACATTATCAATACTTGCCCCAAAAAATGTTTTTGTGAATTTCCGTTTTAGCTGGGTTGTTTTTCCCGATTTAAGTATTAATCCTGATGAATCTATATTTCTAAGGTCAGACTCAAAGGCATTAAATACCGATTGGTAATCCTGTATAGCTGCACTTTTAAGACTATTCGCCTTTTTTGATAAAGGCTCTCCTTTAAACTGAATAATCCAGGAATCTGGAAACTCCTGTTTGGTTTTATACTTTTCGGGAATACTATCCGGCGAAATAATGTGACCGTCGTGTGAAATATAAACCGGATGGTCTGAAATACTCTTAATTTCTTGTGAAAATACATTTAACGAAAAGCAATAGACTAAACACAAAATTGAGGCTATTTTAAATATTGGGCGTAGCATAATTGTAATTTTTTGGCTTAACGTAAAAATAAATATTTTAGGATTTAATGTTCTATCAAATGAACAATTGTTTGTAATTTAAAACGAGTTCAAATTATATTGATTATAAAGAAAGAAAAAGATTGGTCATTAAGCCAAATGATTTACCTTTAACCCTGCAATGGGTCTACTGGCGATTTTTCGCACGGAATTGAAGGGTTTTTAATTGAAAACGGTACGATTACACAAGCCATTTCGGAGATGAAGATTACCGGAAACATGAAAAATCTTTGGTCGAACATTGGCGAGGTTGGTAACGATGTAACCCAAAATTCATCGTTATTATCTCCATCAATTTTATTTGAAGGTGTTGATTTTAGTGGAATTTAAGGCGTTTGATATTATCAAATTCAGAGAAATGAAAAGTTCACACAATTACTTGTAAATCAAAAACTTTTAGCTACTTTTGTCGCCAATTAATTTTAAGCCGTTGTTATTGAAAGCGATGCTGCGGTTTAAACATTGTATAACAAATAAGTTCTTTTAAAATGTATTTAACAGCAGAGAAAAAAACAGAGCTTTTTACCCAACATGGTAAAAGTGCTACAGACACAGGAAGTGCAGAAGGTCAGATTGCATTGTTTACTTTTAGGATTAATCATCTTACCGAACACCTGAAAGCAAACAAAAAAGACCACAGTACACGTCGTTCGTTAATTTTGTTAGTAGGTAAACGTCGTAATTTACTCGACTACTTAAAAAGGAAAGATATTGAACGTTATCGTTCGATAATTATAGAATTGAAATTACGTAAGTAAAATAATTGAAAGGCAATGCGATGTATTGCCTTTCTTTTTTTTGTAAATTGCAAAGCCTCACCACCCATTGTAAGAGATTGTTTTGATTTTGTATTTTAGAAATATTAGGAAGTGCTTTTTATTTCGACAAGGCGAATTTGACGCGCATAGCACAAGCTATTCACGAAAATTCAACGAAGAAGTAAACGGAAAAGACGAATAATAGAATAAAACGGACAAATTCAAATTAATTTCTAAATATTTAAAATTTATTGATTTATTAGAAAAATTATGGTAAACGCAACAATTAAAACAATTGAACTTGCCGACGGCAGGACCATTACCATTGAAACCGGCAAATTGGCTAAACAAGCCGATGGCTCGGTTGTAGTACGAATGGGTGACACTATGTTGCTTGCAACAGTTGTGTCGGCACAAGATGCCAGAGAAGATGTTGACTTTATGCCGTTATCGGTTGACTACCGCGAGAAATTTTCAGCGGCAGGTCGATTTCCCGGTGGTTTCTTAAAAAGAGAAGCTCGCCCGTCTGACGAAGAAATTTTAGTGGCAAGGCTTGTTGATCGTGCTTTACGTCCCTTATTTCCAGACGACTTTCATGCAGAAACTGCAATGATGATTTCGCTGATTTCGGCGAATAAAGAAGAAATGCCGGATGCATTGGCTGGTTTAGCCGCTTCTGCAGCAATCGCCGTTTCCGATGTTCCATTCGAAACTCCAATCTCGGAAGTTAGAGTTGCCCGCGTAAATGGTGAGTTTGTTATAAACCCAACCCGTTCGCAAATGGCTGAGGCCGATATGGAAATAATGGTTGGCGCGTCGTACGACAACATTATGATGGTTGAAGGCGAAATGGATGAGGTTTCGGAAGATGTGATGTTAGAGGCTATTAAAATAGCTCACGAAGAAATTAAAAAACATTGTAAAGTTCAGGAAGAATTAGCTACTGAATTAGGGATTGTAAAACGTGAATACAATCACGAAACAAACGATGAAGCACTTCGCGAAAAAGTTAAAGCTGAAACGTACGAACAATGTTATGAAGTGGCTAAACTTCAACTCACAAACAAAAGTAAACGTATGGAATCGTTTCAGTTAATTCGAGATGAATTTATTGAAACATACATATTGGAAAATGCAGAGAATGAAGAAATTGACATGAACCTGCATGTTGGCTTGATTAAAAAATATTACCACGACGTTGAAAAGGAAGCCATGCGCCGCATGGTTCTTGACGATGGAATTCGCTTGGATGGCAGAGCAACAAATGAAATTCGCCCTATTTGGGGAGAAGTTAATTATTTGCCTGGCTCTCACGGTTCAGCTATTTTTACTCGTGGAGAAACTCAATCGTTAACTTCGGTTACTTTGGGTACTAAAATGGATATCAAAAAAATTGACAATGCTACTTTCCAGGGAACTGAGAAATTCTTGCTGCATTATAATTTTCCTCCATTTTGTGTTGGCGATGCCAGAACTCCCCGTGGAACCAGCCGTCGTGAAATCGGTCATGGAAACCTTGCGCACCGAGGACTTAAGAAAATGATTCCGGATGATTTTCCTTATGTATTAAGAATTGTTTCTGATATATTGGAATCGAATGGTTCGTCGTCGATGGCAACTGTTTGTGCAGGTACAATGGGAATGATGGATGCCGGAATAAAAATTAAAAAACCAGTTTCGGGTATCGCAATGGGATTGATTACTGATAAAGGAGCAGAGAAATACGCTGTACTTTCTGATATTTTAGGCGACGAAGACCACTTGGGTGATATGGACTTTAAAGTAACCGGAACCGTTGATGGTATTACGGCTACTCAAATGGACATTAAAGTTGACGGACTTCCATATGAAGTTTTGGCGCAAGCACTTCAACAAGCAAAAGAGGGTCGTTTACATATTTTAGGTGAAATGTTAAAAGTGATTCCCGAGCCACGCGAAGATTACAAACCAAATGTACCACGCATTGAAACCGTTATTATTCCTAAGGATATGATCGGTGCAATAATTGGTCCTGGAGGAAAAGTAATTCAGGCTATTCAGGAAGAGACACAAACGGTTATTGTTATTGAAGAAAAAGACGACCAGGGATATGTTGAGATTTCAGGTGCAGGATTGGAGCCAATTGAAGCTGCCAAGGCCAGGATTAGAGCAATTACAGCATTACCCGAAGTTGGTGAAATTTACAAAGGAAAAGTAAAATCGGTTGTATCGTTTGGTGCTTTTATCGAAATTATGCCGGGTAAAGAAGCATTGTTGCACATTTCGGAAATGGATTGGGCGCGTGTTGAAAACGCAGAAGACTTTGCAAAAGAAGGCGACATGATTGAGGTTAAATTAATTGGAGTAGATGAAAGAACCGGAAAATTAAAACTTTCGCGTAAAGCATTGCTTCCAAAACCTGAAGGTTATGTAGAGCGTCCACCAAGAGACAGCCGTCCACCAAGAAGAGACAATTTTAGGGGTGACGACAGAAGAGGTGGCGGTGACCGCAGAGGAGGAGATAGAAGAGATGACCGCAGAGGTGGCGACCGTCAGAACAACGACTTCCGTCCGCGTAAAAGCAATGACTAATATTTTTGTAACGAATGAAAAAGTAAAAAGTATTGAGTAGAAGAACTTCTTGAAATACTTAAAAATAGATTGAAACCGTTTCGTCATCCGACGGAGTGGTTTTTTTTGTGCTTAATTGCTAACTTTGCTATTCAAATAAAATAGACAATGAAACGAGCATAGCAAATATTGGTACACCGGGGGATGATTATTTAGCGAGTTACATAAGTTACAGATAAATTCAAACAATTTAAATTTATGAAAAATTGGGCGGAGGAAATTATAAAAAATATTGACAATAAACTTGAAGGCACGCGCGACAAGGATATTCGATTTTTCAGAATTGACGAATTCAAAAGAAATATTTCGCGAATTGATTCTTATTCAAATGGCTGTTCTGTTTGTATGAAAGAGAAAATAAATATTTCAGAAATTAGCGATAAAATTGATGAAGCTGTTAATGTGCCCGGAAAAACCAGACGAGAATTCGACCGGTTAATCAGTCGGCTTTCGAAACACATTCAAAAAGAACATGGTTTTTATGCGCCTTACTATTTTTCTTATCATTACTCTTTTTTCGGAATTGTTGCGGGATTAATTGTCGGTTTCTTATTAATGAAAATTCTTCCACAATATTCTGTTGAAATGCTATCTGTTGGTTTTGCCGCAGGATTAATTCCAGCTTATTTTTTTGGTTTTATTAAGGACAAAAAAATTCGTTCAGAAAAAAGATTAATGTAATCTGGGAATAAAAATAAAATATATTT
>CAYZBC010000359.1:0-5053 GCA_964476535.1 uncultured Maribellus sp. | reverse complement strand
GTTTTACAGGGCTTTCCGATTTTTATATATTTTGTTTTACGGAGTTAAGGAAATATTGAAATATTGCTAACTTACTTAACGCTTCGCTAAAATTTAGCGCAGCAGTAATTGGAGCCCAAACCACGCTAGATCCAAGACAAATGAAAGAATGGACACCAAACAGCAAATATGGCGTACATGCATTTGGCTTAAAAAATTTCTAGGATTTTCTTTTCAAACGAGAAAGCATTCTTCCTTGGATCAAAGAATATTCTCCATACGTACTTGTTCCTGTGGACGATCCGGCAGTTTGTCTGCTATATTCAACTCCTCCAGCGCTTGGACAAGAACAAAAAGACCCAACTCACACCTCAAATTTTGGAGTAAAGATGAAAGAACATTGCGATAGAATTGGTGTGGATTGTAAGTTTAATTATGATATTTCTGTTCTGGAAAGGGCTGTTATTGCGAGTGATTTTCTGATTGAAAAATTAAAGCTTCCATCAGAGTAGTTGATGAATAAATGCTTGGAAAGAACATTAATACCAAAAATATATCAATCATTTTCATATGTTTTTGGTATAATTGAAATAAGAGAATAAAACACCTCATTTTTTAATAATACTTTAATAATCATCCTTTTTCCAATTAATTGTTCTAATTAATACTTATTAATCTTTTATTAATTATATATTTATTGTTAGATCTACTTTTGAGTGAAAATTTCATTTAATAATTTTTAGCAAATTCATTTGAAGATTCAAGATTATGAAGACAATAAACAATGCGTTCAGATTGCTTTTAGGGATAATTGTAACAGTTTTCCTTATTTCAGGCAGTGTAAAGGTTTGGGGAAATCTACCTGAGGGTGATAACAATGTAAATCAATCGCCGGATGAAAAAGCTTATGATGCACCCGATCAGGCAGTATGGCATGCGCCTTCAAAAACCTGGTTGTCTCAAATTTAGGTGGTGGAATTTCTCTTGAAAGAGATAGCTACGGTTGGATTACACGCACCGATGCAAAAGGAAACATTATTGATCCGTTCTGGATTGGCAAAAATGAAGGGATGCATGCTCTTTTTGGTATGATAGCTACAGACGATTTTCTGTTTATCTGGACCGGGATGGTGTACATCAAGTTAGTATTGCTAAGAAAAAAATTACGACATTTTATCCATTGCCGGGAGGTGAATTTATTAACGATATTGCTATCGCTTCCAATGGCGATTTATATATTTTTGATTTCTTTGGCGATAAAATCTTTAAACTTCCTGCTGATACAAGAAAAGCAGAAGTACTAGAAACAGATGCACTGCAAGCTCCCGATGGTTTATATATGGACAATGATAAATTAATAGTAGCATTGTGGGGCGTAATAAGTAATCCGGGAACTTTTGAAACTTCAAAACCCGGAGATTTATCGAGTATCAATTTAAAAACTAAAAAGATTACAACTTTAGTGAAAAACGTTGGTAACCTTGAAGGAATAACAAAGGCAGGAAAGTACTATTACATTACCGACTGGTCTGCTGGCAAACTTTTAAAAGTGGATCCAAAAAAGAAAACTGTGGTTGATTTCATTTCAGGACTTTCTAATCCAACAGATCCAAATTTTGCACCTGAGTTAAACGTTATTGCTTTTCCACATCACGGCACTAATCAGGTCTTATTCATCGATTTGGATTAACCCGAATAAATCTTTTGTTTTTTAATAAACTTGATAAATTAAGTATGAAAAAAATATATAATTACGCCATTTTACTGTTGAGTATTATTATCCTTATTCTTGTCAAACAACTTCGAAAAAGGAATTAAATCCCAATAAATGGCCAATCAGTAGCTACAATTTTGGTCAGATGGAAGAATTAAGTATTCTGGATCAAATTGCACTTTTGAGCAATTCAGGATACAAGGGACTCATTTTGAAAAGTGAATCAAAAGAAGATTTCGACAACTTTGAAGAGTATATGCGTGTGACCGAAAGTACCGACATTTTTAAGATATACGCAGTTTTTGAGCTATACAAAAGTAAGTACGATATTGAACGCTATGAACGATGGAAGTTGGTGGTAGAAAGGATTGAAGGCAAAGGCATCCAGCTATGGATGATCTTTGGCACTGACGATTTCGACGATGCATTTATCGAAGATAAAATACGAGAAATTGTGGCGTATGCCAGCCCGAAAAAAGTAGAGGTTATTTTATACCCCCATAGCGGTACCTATCTCGAGTCTTCCGAAGAAGCATTGGTGTTTGCGGATAAAATCGATCACCCAAATTTAAAACTTGCCTTTCATTTATATCACGATATTCGAGCAGGCCATGGCTCTCGTATCCCTGAAGTATTTGAAAATATCAAGCACAGGCTTGGTGCTGTCACACTCGCAGGTACCGATTCGATAGCAGACTTTACAACAAAATTTACAAGAGACACTACCACTATCAAACCTCTCGGACGGGGCAATTATGACATGAATGATTTTGTTGAGATATTATCCAATTCGGGCTATCAAGGCTCCGTTGGATTTATGAATTTCAAACTAAAGCATCCGACAGTATATCTGCCCAAATCAAAAGAAATATGGGATAGTTATTTTAATGGGAAGTGAATTGACCCTTAATTCTTTACTGTTAATACACCATTTTGAATATGTAATAAAGATTTGGACGGTAAGATACGCTATACAGCCAATTTTTGATTATTGATAACTCGTTTTTGTATGATAAAAAAGGTTCAAATAGTTTAATTGGTGTGTTTAATTCTCAATTTTAGCGTTAATCAGTCTATAGTTGAAGCAAACCGGTTATGTAAAGTCGTGTCGGCCCAGCAAGTTTCGCCAGTAGTAGCATTTAAACAGAATAGTTTTCCGAAACTAGCCTCATTCCCGTACAAATATCCATCTTTTAATACCGGTGTATTAAACGAAACACTAAAATCTGGATTTACCCAATTTTCATCAAAACGGGAGAAGAATAAGTGTAAGGTTCATCTTTCACTTACGCTTTTTAAATTTCCCGACTTGTTTATTTTAGATAAGTTGAATTATTGATAATCAATTAATGTCAACCCATGATTCGCATAATTTATAAATTTAAATCAATCATAAACAGAAATAAATAAGTGCTGATAAATATCAATTCTCTTCTAATAATGGCTATATGTTAGAGTTTTATGAATAAATTGTTCAATTTACTAACAAACAGAAAATTCTATTCTCTTGTTAACTATCTTGCACTCGAAATTATAATCTTTTAAAACTAAATAATATGAATCCACAGGCTGAAGAACTCAATGCAATTATTCAGAAAAAAAGTAGTAACGTTTTTGAACTTCTTTCTGAAAAAGGAAAAGCAATCTTTTTTCCGAAAAAGGGTATTTTAGGGCAAACTGCCGAAGCAAAAGGAACAAAAATTAATGCGACAATTGGAGCGGCCATTGAAGACGATGGAAGCCCGATGCGTTTAGAAGCTATTGCCTCAAAAATAAAAATGGATCCTTCTTTGGTATTTCCGTATGCACCAAGTTTCGGCCGCCCGGATATTCGGGCCAAGTGGAAAAGTATGATATACGAAAAAAATTCATCACTTGCCAATGTTGAATTAAGTTTGCCGGTGGTTACCAATGCTCTAACGCACGGAATTAGCATGGCAGGTTATCTGTTTCTCGACTCGGGCGACGAAGTAATTGTACCAGACCTGTTTTGGGGAAATTACAATTTAACACTTGGGAATGCATACGGTGCTAAGCTTGTAAAATTCAATACATTTAAAAATGGCGAATTCGATTTAAACGCTTTTGAAGCAAAATTAAATGAAGGAGAAGTTGGGAAAAAAGTCGTAATTCTGAATTTCCCCAATAATCCATCGGGTTACACACCAACACATACGGAACAAGATTCGATTGTTGAAATAATTAAAGTAGCTGCAGAAAAAGGAAATAAAATTGTTGTGATTACTGACGATGCGTACTTCGGCTTGGTTTACGAAGATGGTATTGCCAGGGAAAGTATTTTTGTACCGCTTTGTCAGTTGCACGAAAATGTATTGGCAGTTAAAGTTGATGGTGCAACGAAGGAAGATTACGTTTGGGGATTCAGGGTTGGTTTTGTTACTTATGGAATAAAAGGTGCAGATGCAGAATTGTATGGTGCTTTGGAAGCAAAAACAGCCGGTGCGATTCGTGGAAATATCTCAAATTCAGCTAATATTTCACAATCGTTGTTGTTGGAAGCTTTTAATAGTTCGGAATATGTAGCGCAGAAAGCGGCAAAGTATAACATTATGAAAGCACGTTACGATGCGGTTAAAGTTGCGCTGGACGATGAGAAATACAAACCTTGTTTTACTGCTATTCCTTATAATTCAGGATATTTTATGTGCGTTCAACTTGCCGATGGATTAAACGGTGAAGAAGTGCGTAAAGTATTGATTGAAAAATACAGTATCGGATTAATTAGTCTGGGCAACATTCTCAGAGTTGCATACTCAGCGGTTGCTGCAGCAGATGTTAAAGAGTTGTTTGAAGGTATTTATAAGGCTTGTGAAGATTGCAGATAGAAACGGGCAGTGTACAGTTGCACTAAAACAGTCTCGGTTTATAGATGCCAGTAATAGAATAGAAAGCCATTTCAAATTATTTTGAAGTGGTTTTCTGTTAAGATGATATGCTGGTTGTTCGTAGCAGAACAAAAATCCAGATATCCGGAACAAGTTTATTCAAATAAATTTTCATCCCTAATAATCATTAAAATTGCCGAGTGTGGCAAAATAATGTACTTCTCTTTATTGAATTCAATTTCGTGTCCGCTTTTATTCAGATAAACAGCAAGGTCGCCAATGTGCGCTTGTAATGGCATATATTTTATATCTTCCTGTTTCTCTTTCCAATTTTCATCTTCCTCAGAAGCTGATGGAATTGGATAACCAGGACCAACTTTTACAATGTAACCGCTCTGCAGTTTTTCATTTTCTTGCACCGACGGAGGTAAAAATAATCCCGACATGGTTTTTCCCGATGGATTTTTAGGTTTCACCAAAACCCGGTCGCCAACCATTATAAATTTCTCAAGGT
>CAYZBC010000358.1:0-5062 GCA_964476535.1 uncultured Maribellus sp. | reverse complement strand
ATGGAAAAAATATTGTTTAATTCAGATGTTGCATTTATGTCTTGAATTCAGCCTTTATAAAATGCTTAAATACGTTTCATTCAAAAATAGAATGAATTTCTAATAATCAAGGAAAAATATACTGTAATACTAATTATATTTTGAGGTGCGGTAGAATCAGGCACCAACCATTCAGAAAGAGTCACTTAAGTTAAAGGATAGAATTTGATTAATCGATTTGGTTAAAATAAACAATTTCAGAATTTAAGGTCGCTCCCTCTAATTTTTCAATTTTGAAAACTGTATCGAAAAAGAATGGAACTACTTTTTCTTTTTGATAAGTATTTGTAAAGTCTGTAAGGAATTGAGAATTGCTCAATTTTTCAGTAACATCTTTAATCCCACCCCTCCCCAAAGTTAGTATAAGCGTAATCGTGTTATCATTCCCACCATAGCGTTTTGCGACTATAATATAATCATCGCTGAATCCATCCGAATCCCTGTTAAAATTAAACTCTTTAATTGGTTCTTTGCTCTCATTTAATAAAAAATATGATTTTTCAGACAAATCATATTCAATATTAAATCTTGGAAGTAATCGGTTTAAAATATATAACGTTTTGAACTCGCCCACAAAAATTATATTGTTCGAATTAATATCCTCCCAAGTTAATAATGAAGCTGGTTTAATTTTGAAAACTCTTTTACTGTTTATTAAGATTGGAATAAAATTAGTGACATATTCCGACATTTCTGACGGAGAATAAGTATGTCTGAAGTCACTAAAACCCATTGTGTCAACCCCACTTTGAAGAAATTCTTCGTTCGAATTTATTAGTGCATCACGAACGATGTATCTTTTTCCCTCAATTATTTTCGACATAAAAAAGAAATCACCAACTACTATTAATGTCGGCAATTCCGAATTCGAATATTCTTTCCATACAGTACTCTTGGAAGCAATTTTTGAATCGCTAAAAAGATTATTTTTTTCATCAATCAAGTGCATTGCCAACGCAATAAGTAAAACCAGTGATATTACAACTAACAACGCACTAATTATCTTTAGTCTGCTTAATTTTGCACTTTTTCTCAGAATTTCAAAACTTACATTGTAATGCCCCTTGGGAATGCTAATTTTAATTCTTGAATTCTTGCTATCCTCAGACAAGTAAAACTTTTCCAGATTATTTCTTAATTTCCCAATATATACCCTTACTGTTGAATCTAACGTTGGATCGAAATCGCCATCTTTATTAAATACATCAATTGCAATATGTGCCTCTTTAATGTATTCTTTAGACAATGTCTTTTTAACCAGGTAATCGAGAAGTTTCTTTTCCTTTTCAGAATTTACAAATTGAGGATATTGAAAAATTAATTCCAGCTCTTTCTTTATTGTTGTTGATTTTATTGTACCCATCATAAACCATGTCGAATTTACCCATTAATATCATCAAGAGGTTGATAAAAAATCAAAATTAACAAAACTGACTTAATAGCAAATTGAAATCAACTTTTAATGTATAAGTATTTTACAGAAGCATCTAAACATGTTATCAATTGTTTTTACATGTTTTTACATGTTTTTACTTGCCAGAATAAAAGTACATTACTAAGTTTACTCTCGAACCAAGTAAACCTAATTATTAGGTAAAAAAAGCATAAAATGAAAAATGTAATTATTCTTACGATTTTTATTTCGTGCTTTTTTTCTTTCCAACAAACACAGACTTTAAAAGCTGAAACAGCTTATAAAATGTGGTTGAGTTACCAAACAACAGGTTGAAAATTACATTTCGGAATAGAACAATTTGAATGATTTAATTGATGATGAGAGGTACAATCATTTACTCCAAAAATTAATTAGTCAATTGGAATATGCCAAAGAATGGCGAGATTCGAAAAACAATTATTTTTCTGAATTGTCAGAAATAAATAATTAAATTAGTTGCGGCCCGGGAACCAACCCTCATTTTCCGTCATTACGATCCCGATGGAAAAATTTTAAATGAGTATATTGTGGAAAAAGAATAAATTAAATCAAAAATGAACAACTCAAGAAGAAAATTCATCCAAACATCTGTACTTGGTGCCGCCGCTTTGGGAACTGGAATTCCCACACTTTCAGCAAAAAATAGTAAGCCAGCTGAAAAGAAAAAATTACCACCCTTAAAATTGGGATTGATGACTTACAATCTGGGAAAAGATTGGGACATTGAAACCGTCATAAAAAACTGCTCTGAAACCGGCTGGGTGCATGCTGAACTAAGAACAACACATAAACACGGAGTTGAGGTTACAATGAATAAACAGGAACGCGCGGAAGTAAAAAAACGGTTCGAAGATTCACCGATGGAAGCAATTAGTTTAGCAAGTGCATTCCGATATCATTACACCAACCCAAAAGAATTAAGAGACAATATTGAAGGCACAAAAGAGTATTTACAATTGGCTGCAGATGTTGGCGGATTAGGGATTAGAGTTTTTCCAAATGAATTTCCGGAAGGAGTTGACCGAGAAAAAACGTTGGAACAAATTGGAAAATCATTGGCAGAAGTTGGCGAATTTGGACACAATCTGGGAGTTGATGTTAGGGTTTGTGTACACGGAAATGGAACAAATGAAATTCCGGTAATCAAACAAATCCTAGATTATTCGGGCAGCGAACATGTCTATGTAAACTGGAACTGTGATGAAAACGATTTTGCAGGTGAAGGTCTTAAGAAAAATTTTGATTCTGTAAAAGATAAAATCAAGGGAGTTCACATGCACGATCTAACCATCAATTATCCCTATCGCGAATTTTTAGATCTACTCCGCGAATCGGGATACACTGGCTATTGTAATGCCGAAATCGATGCAAGCTGCGAACCAATCAGGCTAATGAATTATTACAGGACTCTGTTTATGGCTTTTCAGAATGAAGTGTAAGTTTTATTTTTCTGTATTATTTTTCTGGGCGCAACTTTTGTCTGCGCCCAGAATTCTGAAAACAGTGATCCAGAATCAGCATAGTAAAACCTTTGTAAAAGGCAATAAACAAAAAATGAAAATCGAACAATAAGTTAAAAATTCATTTAAAAGAAAAAAAGCCAAATTTCTACAGTTAAAACAAAACTAAATTAGAGAATTTAACTATTCACATGAATGCCTAATCCACAAATTGATTTTCCCTCCCAAATTGTCAGAATGTGATATTCGAGACAAAAAACAGATACATATAGTCACATAAAAGAAAAAAGCAATCAATAAATTTTCAAAAAATCATAAATTAAATTTGTATTTTTACAATGATCTTGCAGTGCCTAAATAGTAGAACCTAAAACCAACTAAATTCAAAACAATATGAATATTAAAATTATTCTTAGCCTGTTTTTAATCATTTCCTTTTTGTGGTCGTGTGAGAACAAAAGACAAACGAAACTGGAAAAACCAAATATACTCTGGATTACAACTGAAGACATTAGTCCCCAACTTGGGTGTTACGGCGCAAAATTCGCCCACACTCCTGTATTAGACCAGTTAGCAGCGGAAGGAGTTTTGTACAACAATGCCATTGCATCGGCTCCGGTTTGTGCTCCTGCCCGTTCATCTATTATCACCGGAATGCACCAGTCTTCAATAGGTTCGCACCACATGCGGTGTAAAGGATGGTTTCCCGAGGAGTTTAAATATTATCCAGAGTTCCTGCGCGAAGCCGGTTATTATTGCACCAACAATGCAAAAGAAGATTACAACGTAAAATACACCTCTTCCGAAATATGGGATGAATCGGGAAAAAATGCACACTGGAGAAACCGGACATCAACTGAACAGCCATTTTTTGCAGTATTCAATTTTCTGGGAACGCATGAAAGTGCAACCAACTCAAAGAAAAAACATGAATCAATCGTAAAAGATTTACCAAATGAAATTTTAATTAAACCTGGCGAAGCCCCTCTTCCACCCTATTTCCCCGACACTCCAATTGTGAATGAATTGTGGGTCAGATATAACAATAATATTTCGGCATTGGATAAATATGCTGAGAATCTACTTACTCAATTAAAAGAAGATGGTCTTGCTGAAAATACAATTGTTATTTTTTATTCTGATCATGGAGCAGGTATTCCAATTCATAAACGGTGGTTGTACGATTCGGGTTTAAAAGTACCGTTTATTGTAAAAATGCCGGAAAAATACGAACATTTGCTGCCACATAAACAAGGAACACAAACCGATGAATTGGTAAGTTTTATCGATTTGCCTCCGACCGTTCTCAACCTTGCAGGAATTACTGTTCCCGAAAATATGCAAGGTCGCTCTTTCCTTGGAACAAACCTCTCGCCCGAAAGAGAATATGTTTATGCTTCGCGCGACCGAATGGACGAACGCTACGATATGCAACGGGCAGTGCGCGACAAAAAATACAAATACATCAGGTACTACGAATTTCCAAAACCATTTATTCAATACATGAATACGCCGGAAAAAGGGAAAATTATGCAAGCCATCAGAAGCAGTTATGAAAATGGAACACTTCCTAAAGCAGGAGTTAAACTGATGGCTCAAAAGAAACCGGTCGAAGAGTTATTCGATTTGGTAAAAGATCCACAGGAATTAAACGATTTGGCCGGAAATCCAGATTACAAAGAAGTTTTGGATAAAATGCGCCAGGCACATAAAGATTGGTCGGTTCGGGTTGCCGATGCAGGTTTAATACCCGAACCAATTTTACGCGAATGGGAAACGAAATACAACAAACCCATTTATAAGATTTTAAGGGAAAATGAAATTCCTGTTGATAAAATCCAGGAAGTTGCATTGGCGAGCGACATAAATACTTTCGTTGAAAATCTAAACCATAAAAATGAAGCAGTACGCTACTGGGCAGCCACAGGAATTGGAAACTATGTTACAAAAGGGAACAAGGAAATATTTGAAAAACTCAGCCCGCTAATTAATGACGAATATCCATTGGTGAGAATTGCTGCAGCCCGTGCATTTTGTATTTTAAATCAGGAAAGCGATGGATTAAAAACACTATCGGCCGGATTAACCGACAGCAACGAATGGACACGTTTAAATGCAGCACTTGTTA
>CAYZBC010000357.1:0-5077 GCA_964476535.1 uncultured Maribellus sp. | reverse complement strand
CATATTCTATAAATTTTGGTATCGTTTTATGATTCTTTAAATACTGTTTTATCAATCATAGATTTTGAGTTACTAAAACTTTTAAAAGTAAATCCAACAAAGAGTAAACTAATTTCAACGAACAAGGTAATTACTTTTTTATTCATTTCTAAGTTTTAAATATTTCTCCAAATGATTTTTTTGTTAACCTTTTCCATGTAATTCTTTAACAAATTTAATATCATATTGTTTGTCCGAAAAAAAAATCACTTCGTATAGTTGCAGGAAAGCTTGCATACAAATGTAAATTGTATGATTAGCGGCAGATAGTGCGCTGATTTCCTGTCAAACCGTGATGAATTTTGAGCGGACTACAAGCCTTGATATTTAGCACTTTCCCTGCCATTACTTATATAAAATGGTGGATGTCGTTTTAGTCAACAAATAACAGTTCTCCTTTCGAATTAATTCGACAGAACCTGAAAACAGATAAAAAATGTTTTGATTTAATTATGGTACTATTTTATAATAAAAAGACTTGTGTCTGTCGATAAAGTCCGACTTCTATGTGACGCTTGTCTGAAAATTGGTCATTTACACAAGTAAACTTCCAATTTACAAACTTCACAAGCCTTGAATTCAAACTTTATAGCTCAAACACTTTACTTTATGGATGGAATCTAAATAACTCTTAAGTACATTACAAAAAAAGTGATTACAGCAATCACAAAACTAAACATAAAAAAATTGTAGGAGTAGGTAAGTAGCCTGTATTTTATGGAAAGTACTCTGCCGAGTTGATACTGGTCTTTAATCATTGAGCCATATAAATAATCATAATCATCCATCATTTCTTTCATGGCACTTTCATATTCTTTAAAATCCATTTTAAAGAAGTTACCAAAAAATAACAGGTTCACTTTTCTGTTCTTTAAGTCTTCATCGCCAATTTTATAATTAATAATTTTTGGCCTTACGGATAAAACGGCAAAAACCAGCGAGATTAAACATCCCGAAACAAGTATTAAACCAGGAACCAAGAAATTGAGGCCTCTGCCGACTGTAAAGTTTAATGCACTGGTACTAACCAATACAGAAACAATTACTGCATTAATAGTAAGCATAATATTTGCCTTGTTGTCGGCAATGGAACTTAAATTTATTTGATTTCGGGCGGTAATCGAAACATTGTCTCAACGCCTCTTGCCGTTGTTTTTGAATCTTTTATTCGTTCTTCAACTTTACTGATATTTTCGTCTTTAATTGGTTTCATATTTTTGATTGCATATTCGGTTAGAAATTTAGTTTCTTTTAAAAATACTAATGTTTTTTTCCAGTATTCAAGTTTTGTAATTTTCTTATCTGCAAAGTTTCCCAATTCTTTTCTGAACAGATTGGATATTTCCATAAAATTGGGTAATCCTGTGTGAGCAAGGTCAGCATCATTTAAAATCTTATCATTTAATGACTTTTTTAGTGCGCCTAGCATAGTGGAGAAGATACATGCTTCAACCGCCTGAATAAATTCTTCATCCATCTTGTTGCTTGCAAGAAATTGACGCGCTATTTTACAACTCTCATCTTCATGATTATCAATGGAGACTGCATGTCCAATATCATGAAACCAGGCAGCAACAATAACAATGTCGGTATTGCGTTTATCCAAACCTTCAAAATCTGAAATTTTTGAGGCAACATTTACAACCAGTTGGTTATGTTCAATGGAATGGTACGAGTGCGACGGAGAAAAATTTTCTTTGTAATACTGGATGGTGAATTTTTCAACCTCATTTAAAATATTCATAACAATTCTTTTCCTGATTTTGGTTGAAGGTAGATAATACTGCTTTTGTTTCAAAATAAACAGTTCATGAGATTTAAATAGACGCAATTAAATTCGTAATATTGATAAACTAAAATAGCTTATTATGATTCGTAATTTCAATAATTCTTTTAAGCTTAATTAGTAGTAATTAAAGTTTGGAAATAATAGTAAGGCCATGTTACAGAAATTAATAGCTTATTGGATTACACTTTAGTAAACTCTGATTCTTTGATATAAAAATTGCAAATTGGATTATAAATGGTAAAATTAAAATCGTACTCGAATGAGTCAATGGTATTGCTGGAATCAATGACTCAAAGCATATTAATTACTACTGCGGAACTTAATTCTCCTGGCCCCTTTATAGTTTATGTCAACAAGGCATTTGAGGAAATGACTGGATGGAAAAGAGAAGAAATCATTGGGAAAAATCCAAGAATTTTGCAAGGCCCAAAATCTGATCTAAGTATCTTTTATAATTTAAATGAAATTCTGGCCAAGGGTAAAACGTGGGAAGGAAAAACGATTAATTACAAAAAAGACGGAACTGAATTTTTTATGGAATGGTCCATTGCCCCGGTATTTGATAAAAATGGAGGAATCGATAAGTTACTGGCCGTTCAAAACGACATTACAGAAAATGTGCATATCGAAAACCAATTGGAGAAGTCAAGAAAGAGAGAACTAAAGCGAGTTAAGGAAATCGAAGAAGCCAATATTAAATTACATTCGTTAACAGAAAAACAGAAAAAAACCTTAGATCTGTTTGCGAAATATGTTCCGGAATCTATAGTACAAAAAGCTCTTTCTGATACTAGCGAAGACATAAAAGAAGGAGTTGAGTTGGAGGTGGCATTGCTTTTTTGTGATATAAGAAGATTTACTCCCATTGCGGAAAAACTGAGCCCTACGGAAGTAGTGCGCATACTTAATACTTATTATTCCAGAATGGCTGAAGTGATAAAAATGCACAATGGAGTAATAACTCAATTTACCGGTGACGAGATATTCGCTACTTTTGGCGCTCCCAATCCAATAAATAATCCTGAAATTTCATCCGTTTTTTGTGCAATCGATATGATAAAAAAGCTAGAAGAAATTAATAGTGACTTAAAGGATATTTTACCTGAGAAAATAACAGTGGGTATAGGACTCAACTATGGTCCAATTATTGCCGGAAACCTGGGTTCTGACGACAGACTTAGCTATGCAATTACCGGTGATGTTGTAAATACCGCAAAAAGAATAGAGTCATTGACTTCAGAACTTCCGAATTCAATTCTTATAAATGAATCGATTTATGAAAAAACCAAAGATTTGGTTTCGACAAAACCTTGGGGTGAGCTAAGTGTAAAGGGTAAAGAAAAAATGATAATGGTGTATCAAATTATTTAACTCTCGCTGTTAGGATTTTCTCTAGTGAGCCAAAAGATATAACCGAGCAAAAATGTTTATATTTCCGCCATTTAACTAAAACAAATCATTTGTTAACTTGTTTTTAATCAGTAGTTTTGTGAACATTATGACAGGAAATTATTGGCCGCCAGTATTTATGGTTTGATAGACCAAAAATAAATTAATACATTTATTTATAAAAACAATCATGAAAACATCAGTATTTCTATTTTTTGCCCTTCTCCTCTATTATAATGTATCTGCCCAATCCGAAAAAATAAATTATTCAGATACTATTTCTTACAACTCTTCTATTGATGCTGTTTCTGACACCCTTCCAGATTTGCATCTTTTTGTGGATGAAACGCCAATGGATTTAACCTTGAAATACGATATTACTGCTTTTATTAGAAATAAAATGAAAGGTGAATATCTTGATACCGAACTTATGATTCATTATAAAAATTATACAGAAACCAAAAATATTCGCTTAAAAGCGAGAGGTAATAATAGACGGGAACAATGTTTTTTTCCACCAATTTTTTTGAATTTCAAAACTGACCCAATAGTAAATTCTGAACTAAAAGGATTTAATAAAATTAAATTGGTAACCCATTGCTCAACCTCAAAAGTGCATACCGATTATTTATTAAAAGAATACCTGGTATACAAACTTTACAATGTACTTACCGACAATAGTTTCAGGGTTAAATTACTCGATATAGAATATATTGATACGGGGAAGAAGGAAAGACATTATGATAGATTCGGGATTTTGATTGAACCCATTGAATTATTGGTTGCCAGAAACGAATCGACAGAAATTGACGGTGAAATAATTCGCGAAAATAATGTTATTGAAGAGGATGCTGACATTGTTGCTCTTTTTCAATACATGATTGGAAATACCGATTGGAGAATTAAAGGAGGGCACAACACAAAATACATAAAGTCGTTAACCCGATTAACAGATAAAGTAACTCCAATTCCCTATGATTTTGATTTTGCAGGTTTTGTGGGAACTCATTATTCACATCCTCAATCATGGACCAGCATTGAAAATGTTGAAGAACGAGAATATCTTGGATATTGCCGGAATAGCGATGAAGCCTATTTGAAAACGATAAATTTATTTTTGGATAAAAAGGATCAAATGATAAAAACTATAGAATCATTTTCTTATATAACTGAACGCGACAGAGAGGGATTGATGAGGTACGTTGAAAGTTTTTATGATCTTCTAAATAATCCCAATCGCTTTATATCTACTTTAAAAAGCCAATGCAGAACTGATTTTTAAAGACAAATTAAACAAAAGGGAACAATTAAATATTGATGTATAATTATGAAGTTGTCTGCTGACTTCTCAAGAATTCGTAAGAATTGATGAGACTTACCCAGGTAAGAGTGTCATTTTTGTTTTTTCGAAGAAAATTCGAAAACCATTTTCAACCATTGGTTTAGCAACTGATTAAGACTGGGATTCCTTTAATAAGGAAGCCCCTTTTTTTGTTTGTCCCAAATGGTATTCGCTTAACATTCAATCCGAATAGTTTCATGGTAAATTTTTAATTCAATGAAGTATGGTTTTATTTTAGAAACCAATTAAGGAACCTCCTTTTTGAAAAAATCAACCCACCCAATTGTTATTAACATTATTTAACATACGCCCATACTCCCTTACAACATTCATATTTATCACAATACCTGCGTTTTGTTTATCAATCAAACTTGTTTGTTAAACATTTTTTGTTTAATATTGAAGTGTCATTAATTAAACAGTTATAAATTTAGAACATAAAATAAACTTTTAAAAACTACAACTATGAAAACTTCAGTTAGTCAATTAGCAGCAGGAACATTTATCGCACTTTTATT
>CAYZBC010000356.1:0-5105 GCA_964476535.1 uncultured Maribellus sp. | reverse complement strand
AACGCGAATACACCGAATACTATGAATTGGTTTTCGAGAAAGTACCAAGCGGTGGCTATATTATTGCAGACAATACTTTATGGAGTGGAAAAGTTTTGGATGTACCGGCCTCAGACGACAATTACACGAAAGGTATTATCGAATTTAATACCTTAATTAAAAACGATAGCCGCATTGAAAAAGTAATTCTGCCCTTGCGAGACGGAATGACCGTTATCCGGAAAAAGTGATATCAAATCCTCTTGAGTTGAATTGGACAGTATTATTGTATAAAAGTTACAATAAGTTCATTGTGGTTCTTATTCTTAACGCTGTTCGAATTTTAAATACAGTAATCTACGGAATAATTATTCTGTAGATTACTATACATTTTGGAATAGCTATTGAATATTCTTCTTCACCACAAATTTTTGTCCTGAGTTGTCTTTTGGTTTAAAGCTTGCTCTCCTTTTTTTATTGACCTGTTTTTTCTTTGTGTCAAAACGGTCGATACGTTCATTGAGGCTAACTTCCATTTTATTTTCCTCTTTTGCACTTTCTTCATAAGAATTTACCTCAGGTTTAATTCCGCGTTTATTCTTTTGAATTATGTCTTTGACTTGCGTTAAATCGAGCTTAAAAGTGGTTCCCATACTTCCTTCCAGACTGTACCAAATTTCCTTTTTAAGGTAATCCGTTTTAAAAGGTTTGGCAATTCCTTTCGCAATTTCGAGCTTGAGTAATTCCCGTGGAAACTCCTTTCTTGCTTCAATATACGTATCTAACTCATAGAGCAAACAGCATTTTAGTTTGCCACATGCGCCGGTCATTTTTTGCGCCGATGGTGAAAGACCTTGTTTTAGCGCCGCATTCGACGAGATACTGGTAAAGTCGGTACGCCAGCTCGAACAGCAAAGTTCTCGCCCACACGAACCCATTCCTCCAATTAAACCCGCCTCTTGTCTGGCACCAATTTGTTTCATTTCAATACGAATGCCAAATTCCATGGCATAAACCTTAATCAACTCCCTAAAATCGACACGACCTTCTGCCAGGTAGTAGAAAATGGCTTTTCTATTGTCTCCCCGAAACTCCACATCGCCGATTTTCATCTCCAGTCCCAATTCGGCGACAATTTGCCGTGCACGAATCATTGTTGGTTTTTCTCGGTTTCGGGCATTTGTTAGTTTCTCCAGATCAGTCTCGGTGGCTTTTCTGAAAATACTGTTTAAGGTGTCTCTGTTAGGTGTTTTTATTTTTCTTCGATACTGTTTTTCAGCAAGATACCCTGTTAATGTAACTTCACCGACATCATGCCCGGGAGAGGATTCCACTACAATTTTCGCACCTCTTCCTATTCGTAATTTATCGGTATTTTTATAATATTCTCTTCTTGTCGATTTGAATTTAACTTCAACAATATCAGATTGGTCAGACGAATCCGGCAAATCATTAAGCCATTTATAACTGTCAACCACCTGGTCGCTTGTTGAATTATTATATGAACATCCATTGCAACTCATATTTCCTTCCCTCTTTTTTTCATCAGTCAATTTCAATATTAATGGAAGCAAGTTTT
The DNA here is from genome assembly GCA_964476535.1 of uncultured Maribellus sp. Classification (GTDB taxonomy): domain Bacteria; phylum Bacteroidota; class Bacteroidia; order Bacteroidales; family Prolixibacteraceae; genus Draconibacterium. Next base: position 3,547 of record CAYZBC010000356.1, on the reverse strand, counting down.
AAGTCTGTTTTTTTCTTTATTAAATGAAGTTCATCTAATAAAATTCTTTGTTTTGCTATTATATCCTTAAAATCTGATTGACTATTATTTAAATAATTCACTGCAAATATTCAAAAAAGATTTAAATATCCGTAAATTAGAACAGTTTAATTTAAAATATATAATATGGATTTTGGTCAAGTAATAGCAAGTGTTAACTATTGGGCGGTATTGGTTGCTGCTTTTAGCGCGTTTTTTATTGGGTGGATTTGGTATGGCCCCTTATTTGGAAAACTTTGGATGAAGCTGAATAATTTTACGGAAGAAAACATAAAGGAAGGCGGAATGTCAATGCCTTTAATAATGGGGATTAACTTCGCAGCTGTAATCGTTTCGGCTTTTGGAATGGCAATGTTTTTTGGTTCAGAGGTAGACATGATGTTTGGAATTTCAGCAGGTTTAATAATTGCGATTTTCTGGATTGCCACCAGCCGGTTAAATGATGTTCTTTACGAAAGAAAACCGTTAGGATTGTATTTTATTAATGTTGGATACAACCTGGTTATTTATGCCGTAATGGGTGCAATCTTGGGTGGCTGGCATTGAGTTGTGTGAAAAAATAAAGTTGAAGAAGGTCTTTCGTCTGTAATCGGAAGACTTTTTTTTGTTTTTGAACTTGCTATTGAAGCCAATCTTTTTTATTGGACTTGTATTCAATTCTAAAATGAAGTTACATATTGCTTTTTTCTTTTTCATTTTATTAAAAAAGATTTTCCTTCAACTCGCAAAAAATTATCTTTGTTCGGAAATGGCAGAAAAGAAAAAATACGTTGAAACACCGTTGATGAAACAGTATTATAGCATTAAGGAAAAACATCCGGATGCAATATTACTTTTTAGGGTTGGTGATTTTTACGAAACATTTGGGGAAGATGCGATTAAAACAGCCGAAATTGCTGGAATTACTTTAACGCGCAGAGCAAATGGAGCAGCGAGTTATGTTGAATTAGCCGGATTTCCGCATCATGCATTGGATACTTATTTGCCAAAACTCGTTCGTGCCGGGCAGCGTGTTGCCATTTGCGAACAGCTTGAAAATCCAAAACTCACAAAAAATATTGTTAAGCGGGGTATCACGGAACTGGTAACACCCGGAGTTTCCATAAACGATAATATTCTTGAGAACCGGGAAAATAATTTTTTGGCTTCCGTTCATTTCGATAAAAAAATGGCTGGCGTGGCTTTTCTCGATATTTCGACTGGAGAATTTCTAACAGCCGAAGGAAACTACGAATACATAGATAAATTACTTAGCTCCTTTCAACCCAAAGAAGTTCTTTTTCAAAGAGGGCGGGGAAACGAGTTTAACGAGATTTTTGGGAATATCTATTATACCAATACGCTCGATGAATGGGTTTATACCAGTGAAACGGCAATGGACCATCTGACTCGCCATTTTGAAACTACTTCGTTAAAAGGGTATGGCATTCAGAACATGCAATTGGCAATAATTGCTTCAGGAGCAATTTTGCATTACCTCGACTTTACCGAACACAACCGATTAAAACATATTACCGGGCTGAGTCGTATTGAGGAAGATCATTACGTTTGGCTCGACCGTTTTACCATTCGGAATCTGGAGTTGTTTTCTTCCATTCACGAAAGTGGTAAAACATTAATTGAAGTGATTGATAAAACCATTTCTCCAATGGGTTCGCGATTGATGAAACGTTGGATGGCTCTTCCGTTAAAAGAAGTTGAGCCAATTAACGAGCGTCTCGATGTGGTTGAGTACTACCTTAAACATCCTGAAGTAAAAGAAAACTTAGAGGAACATTTGCGACATGTCGGCGATTTGGAGCGTTTGATTTCGAAAGTTGCAGTTGCCCGAATTAATCCGAGAGAAATGGTTCAGGTGAAAAATGCGTTGAATGCAATAATTCCCATAAAAGAAGTTTGCAGTGCTGCCGAAAATGTAATGTTGAATCGGTTTGCAGAACAACTAAATCCCTGTGATATTATTCGGGAAAAAATTCAGAATGAGATTGTTGCGGACCCGCCGACAGCTATAAACAAAGGGAAAGTAATTGCAAAAGGCATTTCTCAGGAACTTGACGATCTGCGTGAAATAGCTTATTCAGGAAAAGATTATCTGGCAAAAATTCAACAGCGCGAAAGCGAAAAATGCGGAATTCCTTCACTTAAAATTAGTTTCAACAATGTTTTTGGATATTACATTGAGGTGCGAAATACACATAAAGATAAGGTTCCTGAAGAGTGGATTCGTAAACAAACTTTGGTAAGTGCCGAGCGATACATTACCGAGGAGTTGAAGGAATACGAATCGAAAATATTGGGGGCAGAGGAGAAAATACAGGTTTTGGAAAATAGAATTTTTGGTGAACTGGTTTTTGCCCTTTCTGAATATATTTCAGCCATTCAATTAAATTCCAATATTTTGGCACGAATGGATTGTTTGTTGTCTTTTGCAAGTTGTACAACTCGTTATGGTTATTTCCGTCCTGAGATAAACGAAACTACAAGCATTGATATCAAAAATGGTCGTCACCCGGTAATTGAACACCAACTTCCCATCGGCGAGTCGTATATAGCAAACGATGTAAGGCTCGATCAGGAAGATCAGCAAATTATAATAATTACCGGTCCTAATATGGCGGGTAAATCTGCACTTCTTCGACAAACTGCTCTAATTGTTTTGTTGGCGCAAATGGGATGTTTTGTTCCGGCGGAGTCTGCAAAAATTGGTTATGTCGATAAAATATTCACCCGCGTTGGAGCATCGGATAACATTTCGTTGGGTGAATCAACTTTTATGGTTGAAATGAACGAGGCAGCGAGTATCCTAAATAATGTCTCTGACCGTAGTTTAATATTGTTTGATGAATTGGGACGCGGAACTTCGACCTATGATGGAATTTCGATTGCCTGGTCGATTGTGGAGTATATACACGAACATGCTCAAACAAAAGCAAAAACACTTTTTGCAACCCATTATCACGAATTAAATGAAATGGAAAGTGCCTTTCCGAGGGTGAAAAACTTTAACGTTTCCATAAAAGAAGTAGGTAATAAAGTGATTTTTCTTCGAAAACTGGTTCGTGGAGGTAGTAATCATAGTTTTGGTATTCATGTTGCGGGCATGGCAGGAATGCCAAAATCGGTGATAAAACGTGCCGAGCAAATTCTGGTGAAACTGGAGGGTGGGAAGGAAAAAGAGAGCCTTGCAAAACCGCTGGCAGAGATTGGTGAAAACCGTGAGGGTATGCAACTTAGCTTCTATCAATTGGACGATCCGGTGCTGAAAAATATCAGAGACGAAATTGCCGGTTTAGACGTAAATAACCTTACTCCAATTGAGGCATTAAACAAGTTGAACGAGATTAAAAAATTAACAGGATTAAAATAAACTTCATATTTTATTTCATTATTTTGTGAGATAAAAAAATAGCAATATATTTGCAGCGCTTTAAAAAGCAAAGTTCATTAAAATATGCGAGAATAGCTCAGTTGGTAGAGCACGACCTTGCCAAGGTCGGGGTCGCGGGTT
>CAYZBC010000355.1:0-5153 GCA_964476535.1 uncultured Maribellus sp. | reverse complement strand
AAGGAACGTAAAAATCATCACAAAAAGAAGAACGTACACAACGAAATCCAATATAAGACTTTGCTGTATCTTGATATTCATAACTTCGTGAAGATACTTCTTGAAATGATGAAATATCTTTCCAGGAGCCACCTCGAATAACTTTTCGCTTCAATACACGTGGATCGTCAGGTTTCGCATTGTAAACATAATTTGGATTAAAATCATGGATAATCGTATAAGCTGATTCGTCAAATGCATTACTTGTCCATTCAGCAATATTTCCTGACATATCATAGAGTCCGAAATCATTGGGATCATAATTACTAACTTCAACCGTTGCTATGCCACCATCTTCCAGATAGTTTCCTCTTAATGGTTTAAAGTTTGCTATAAATGTTCCATCTATATCTCTGGTATAATATCCTCCCCAAGAGAATTTAGAAGCTCTGCGGCCACCACGTGCTGCATATTCCCATTCAACTTCTGTTGGCAAACGGTAGTCTTGAAGTTCGGGTGCTCCTCTTGATGTCAAATAGTTATTTTGTAATCTTGTTCTCCAATGACAGAATGCTTTTGCTTGTTCCCAGGATACTCCTACAACAGGATAGTTGTCAAATGCGGGATGATAAAAATAACGAGTAGCTCTTGGTTCATTGTATGAATAGGTGAAATCTCTTATCCAGCATAAAGTGTCAGGATAAATAGGCACTACATCATACATAACGAATGATGACCTGTTTTTAATTGGGACCATTTCACCATTAATGTTATATACACTTCCTTCATATTTCTGTGTATTATAATTATAACTATTCGATTTTCTTGCTGCTTGTTGTAAATCTACCCACCAATATTCATATACTAATTTTCGTGGATCAACTTCTTTTTTACCATATAATTTTTCCTCTTCAGGCACATAAATATCTTGCATTGCCATTTGGTAATCACGATCATTCCAATCAATTTTCTCCTTCCAATCTATTGTGGGTGGATCTATTGTATTACCCACTCTGTCTTCAATATTTAGGAACTCTGGGAATTGATCACCTAACATTTTACGAGCAATAGAATCTCTAGCCCAATACACAAATTGCCGGTACTCATTGTTTGTGATTTCAGTATCATCCATCCAGAAAGCATCCACTGAAACAGTTTTAGTAGGAACGTTGGAGGATGATACTTCTTGATCACTTGGGCCAAGATTAAAAACCCCTTGGTGGATAAAATTCATTCCTAAAGGAGCCGGTTCATTCCAATTTCCTCTTTGTTTAACACCTGTAAGTTCTCCAAAACGAGATTTATTGCAGCTGGTAGAAGTAAGAATTACCAACATAGCAATAACAGAAAAATAGTGATTAGTACTAAAATGTTTAGAGAATATATTAGCATCCTTCATAACTAACTTAATTTTAGTTAATGTTAAATTGATGCAAATATTTTTTGAACTATAATTTTTACTCAATTTCAATAAGTATTTTTCAAGGTTCATATGCTTTAATATTTTTTTATTTAGTTAAGATATTGTTTAGCTTAGATTCTATATAATAATTTGCCACATCTTATTAATCAATAAGAAAATACACAACTTAAAACTGGGATTTTTCGAAATTCAATTTGATTGGTCTTTTTTACATTTGCGAGATTTAGCCAGTTAACTTTTGGCTCTGACAAATATAATTAAATATTATACCAAATCTTTTGGTTTATAGTAATCGAAAAAAAAATCCCGGTTCCCCCGGGATCTCTTTTCATGTTACTGAAGTTATTCTTTAATAGCATTATCACGTGTTGTAACGTAAGCGGTATGTGTACGACCGAAGTTATCTGCTTGTTTCATTTTGGCCACTTCAAAGGTTATATACTCTTTACCTTCGTACTCGTGTTTGTGTTTCAGGATTTCTTCCACTTTCAGTGTTACTTTTACGATTTCCATGTTTTCTACTTGAGTTCCTTTTCCGATGTAATTTTTTTTGAATGATTTCATGATAATTATTTTTAAAGTTAAAATTATGCAGATTCAGGATGGTTAGAAAAGATACAGGCAATGGAGGAACTCACAGGCAAATCCATTGATCGAACGGAGTGTTTATCTTTTAACCATCCATCTTAGCAGAGTTTTCACAAAAAAATCAATGAAATCAATTACTCAAAAAAAATATCGGAAGGGGAACGGGTAGTATATTTAGAATATCAGGATGAAGAAGAATAGCAAAAAATAGAGAATACAAATGAGAGAAGGAATTAATTGTGGGAATAATAATATGATGTCATTGACATAATAATGAATAACCCTCCTGAATTTACAGATGAAAAACTTCAACAATACTTCTAGTTTTATGTAACATTAAAAAATAATCGAACGACTTAAAGAATATGGAAACAAAAAAAATAACACTAATCCTAAACAGCCAAGTGGATGGGAAACCGATACGTTACAACGTGAAAACAACGAAGGAGATAGCGGAGAAATACGCGAAGATTCGGAAGGAACAGCCGGAACTGCCGGAAACAAAGGCATTCAAACAGACGAGAAGCCATTAAAAAAGACTATCTCTTCTTAACCGACTTTGTTGAATAACAAAACGAATACAAAAAATCTGATTTGAATTGAATATTCACTATTAAACCAAAATTAGTTTGAAATAATTATTTATACTGCCTATTCAATTACAATTTTTTTAGTGAATGATTTTCCGTTATCCAATATTTTTATGTAATAAATACCGCTTGCAACACCGCGCATATCTATATCGTCGGTAATTTTTCTATGTATTGGAATTATAGTTTTTTGGTTAATTATTTCCCCAATACTATTGAATACCTCAAATGAAACCTTATTGCTTTTAACCCCATTTATTTCGATGGTAAATATTCCATTATTCGGATTAGGAAACAGTATAAAATTTAATTCTTCTGATAGGCTGGCTTCAAATGATTGAGTAGCATTTTCTACGGTAATTCTTTGCAAACATATTGCATTGTTTCCACATTGATCTTCAATTAAATATGTGCGTTTCAATATATCGGGAGTAAGGATTGTATCCATGAATTCTGATATTAGCTCAAAACTAAATGTGTCGATTAAACAATTATCAGAAGAATTTCCTCCTCCATCCATAAACTCTTGAAAAGTATTAAACCTCCTTGGAATATTTGTATTGCCTTTAACTAAAATATCTGGTGGACAATTTAATGTTGGTGTTTTCGTGTCATCCACTGTAATTGGTTGCTCACATTCAAGGATATTCCCACAAGAGTCTTTTAGTGAATAGGTGCGCAGAATATTTTGGCAATAAATACCTGAAACAATCTCTTCTTTAACGAATGTAAACGTTGATGTATCAATACCACAATTACTTTGAGTCCAACCTCCACCTGCAACATATTCATCGAAACTGGAATATGGAGGATTAGCAACAATATCGGAATGACATTCAACAATTATTGTTGGCGGACAAGTCATCTCAAACAATACAGACATTGTCTCTATTACTACCGATATTGATGCTGTACAATTGTTGGCATCGGTAACAATTACAGTATAAGTGCCCGCTGCCAAACCAGAAATATCTTCGGTAGTAGCTCCGTTGCTCCAACTAAAAGTATAGTCTTCATTACCACCAGACACAGTAAGATTAATACTACCACTAGGAAAACCTCCAATTGCATTTATATGTGATTCGCTCAACAATAACAGTTCAGGCTGTGTAATTTCAACAGAAACCGAAGTTGTACAATCAATGGAATCGGTAACAGTTAATTTATATATTCCCGGAATCAGATTGTTTCTGTCTTCCGAACCTGATCCATCATCCCATAAATATGTAAACGGAGCAATTCCTCCCGTAACGGTTATATCAATGGAACCATCGTTGCCTCCAAAACAATTAACCATTGTTGGGTTCGGAATAATCTTTATTTCGGGGCTTATTATTAAATGAAGGATTAAGGTATCGGTACAACCAATGTTTGATGGTGTAAAATATTTGTAGGTTCCCGATTCTGTATAGGTGACATTGCCACCCTCTACCCAGGTATAAGTTTGACAAGCAAGAACTGAAGTATCAATCAGCGTACCCTGATAAACCGTTAAATAAAGCGTATGGATGAAATCGCAAGTATTGACAGCCGGCACAGTATCGTTGTACGTTCCAGCTTCCCAAATATCTCTTCTCCAAGTATAGGGTAAATCGGAAGCACAAATGGTGTCATATAGAACTTCCCTGAAACCGGGTAATACTTCAAGGTTTAGGTTTACTATTGAATCGCAGCCATTAATTGTTGTTAGCGTGTCTGAATAAACACCCGACGAAATTAAGTCAGTTCCACCCCAGGCATACGGCACTTCTGATTCGCAAATTTTATCAAAAATGGGAACATTGTATTCAGGATACAGATCCACCACTCTCAAAGTGTATGATGAATCACAATTGTTGATAGATGTGTAGCTTTTGGTATAGGTATAGTTTAACTGTGTAATATTGATTTCTTTCCAAACAAATGGGAAATCAGACTCACATACCATACTATCCGTTTCGTATCTGAATTCCGGAAAAAACTCAAGATTTATGGTTACCAAAGAATCGCAACCTGAAACACTTTGTAACATTTTTGAATAAAATCCTGAATTATTATACCATTGTCCACTCAAGTAATATCTTTCCCCACAAACAGGAACATAAATGGTGTCATTGTATTCCGGATTTACAGTCAGGTTTAAAACTAAAACGGAATCGCAACCTACTGAACTAGTCAAAGTGTCATAATAAATTCCTGTCTCTGAATAATCGTTTCCATTCCACTTATATGGTGCATCTGCATTACAAATAATCATATCTGTTGGAATAGTGAATTCAGGCAATATTTTCAGAGTTAAAGTTACCACAGAATCGCAACCGTTGCTATTTGTGAAGGTATTAAAATACGTTCCTGCCGAGAAAATAGAATTTCCGTCCCAAACATAGGGCAATTCCGACTCACAAATTGATTCAGTAATCGCCACATTATCTTCAGGATAAACGGTTAAGTTCAAGGTTAATATTGAATCGCAACCAGCAACACTTGGATAAGTTTCACTGTAGGTTCCTCCGGCAGGACGTTCTTGTCCTTCCCAGAAATAGGGCAATTCCGACTCACAAATTGATTCAGTAATCGCCACATTATCTTCAGGA
>CAYZBC010000354.1:0-5167 GCA_964476535.1 uncultured Maribellus sp. | reverse complement strand
TCCGGTTTGTTCACAATCTGAAATGGTGTTGTTTCTAACAATGTGCGAACCAATACTTTCCTTATTCCACCCCCGGGCAGTTGCGCGTTTAATTGTTTCCACATAACCTTCTGCCGAATTTTCTGAAGTGTTGTCAAATTCATCGCCGTGCTTCCCAAGTGTGATTCCAGAGCATTTCGAGTTGCGAATAAAGTTGTTTTCGATAATCCAACCTTTGCTCCAGTTTGTACCAATCAATCCAATTTGTTCAGAAGTTGGCGGAGCCCACTGGGTAGCGGCCTGACTCATGTAAAAGCCACGAATAGTAATGTCGTTTATGTTATTCTTTTCAGGATAAAAACAACTTTTGCGAACATTAATTTCTACTAATTCTTTGTTCGGGTCGGAACCTTGAAAATTAGCATAGATGTAAGTATTTTTATCATCCGTTTCGCAAAACCACGTGTAAGTTGAACCTTCCGGATCAAAATTGTCGCTTACCGCTTTTGAGTTTAACACGTTTTCTAAAAGCGCCATTTCCCACAACGATTTTCCGTTCAAATAAACTTCACCCGTGTGGTGAATTCTTCCTAAATCGTTAAACCAGTCGCCGTGTATTAAATCTTTGTATGGATTGTAATTTCCAAACATCGAATTTGGGATGGTTACTTTCCAGACGGTTCCCGAAAATTGTTCCCAATTTTGAATAATTTCAGAACCTTTTATTTCTACTTTTTCACCTTCGGCTGCCTGATATGTAATTCGTTTTGAATCGGATTCTCCACCTCGTGGAGGAGATATTCGTTCGCGATAAATTCCTTTATAAACTGTAATTATGTCGCCGGGTTGAGCAACATTTGCTGCTGCCTGAATCGTAAGAAACGGCGCGTCTTGAGTTCCTGTATTTTTGTCGTCTCCGTTTTTTGCAACGTGGTATTCTTTTGCTGAAATTGAAAAGCTGAGAATTACGGCGATTAGGATGATTTGAAGCTGTTTCATTTTATTTGGTTTATGTTGAATTCTTTTATGAGGGCAAAAATTTATTTGTGATATTTTGTGCTTTTGTGACCAACTTTTTTCATTCCTCTTTTTTAATTTTATTATTTGCGGTGAATGGTACATCAGCTCTTTAATCGGCTCGATTGGATGCACCTTGTTTTCATATTTGTTATTGATCCCCCGGATAAATCCGGGGGTTATTATTTTTGATCCTTTTTGGATTTTCATTAAAACAAATTCAAAACGCTATTCAAACCATTCTTACTCCTTCACCCTTCGGGGGAAGGTTGGGATGGGTTTACTCTTTCACCAACATTTTCTCCAATTTCTCCAGCGAAATACCTTTTGTTTCGGGGAGTAACTTATAAATCACAACAAATCCAATTACGCAAATTACACCGTAAATCCAGAATGTAATTGCCGAACTAAAAAGTTCAACTAAAATAGGAAATGTTAGTGTTAAAATGTAACAGGCAACCCAAAGCGAAAATGTGGCAACAGACATTGCTGCTCCACGAATTTTATTTGGAAAAATTTCGGACAAAACCACCCAAACCGTTGGTCCCAGGCCGAAAGCAAAAAAGGCTGGAGTTATAATAATAAAAGTAAGTAACATCCAGTCGTCGGTTCTTTCAATCTGAAAAAGATACCCGATAACAAGGTAACAAACGGTCATCCCGGCGGCACCAATGAGCATCAGTTTTTTACGTCCGATTTTGTCGATAACACGCATAGCAAGAATGGTGAAAACAATGTTCATCACTCCAATTAAAGTGGTTTGAAAAAGCGCCGCATCGACACCCAGATTGGCTTTGGCAAAAATATCGGGAGCGTAAAAGAAAATAACATTTATACCCGACCACTGTTGGAAAACGGCAAGAAATATTCCCAGAAACAATATCAATGAATATTTCTTTTTAAATACTTCCCGTAGAGTTCCACGTTTATTTGACCCGGAAAGCGATTCTTTTATTTCACTCAATTCAAAATCAGCAAAATCGGTACCTGCCACGCGCGTTAAAACCTGGTGCGCTTTTGTATCATCGTTTCGGGCAACCAGCCAGCGCGGACTTTCAGGAACAATAAACAAGGCAAAGAAAAAGAAAAGGGAAGGAACCGCTTCGGCAGCAAACATCCAGCGCCATGCATTTTCGCCAATTGCCAATAAAAAATAGTTGGAAAAATAGGCCATCGAAATTCCAATCACTATCGTTAGTTGATTTAATGAAACCATTCGTCCGCGTAGGTGCGCCGGCGAAACTTCGGCTATGTACATTGGAGCTAAAACAGATGCTCCACCCACTGCAATTCCTCCTAAAATCCGATAGGTGATAAAAGTTGGAATTGAATTTGCCAAACCACTTCCAAGGGCAGAAATACCAAACAAAACACTAACAACGAGCAGTACTTTTTTTCGCCCAAATTTATCCCCAAGTTTTCCACTGTAACTTGCTCCAATAATACAGCCGATTAGTGCGCTGCTTACTACCCAGCCTTTCATGGTTTCATTTAATTCAAAAAAATCCTGAAGAAAGGGAATAGTTCCTGAAATTACCGAAATATCGAAACCAAAAAGTAATCCGCCCAGCGCAGTGACCAGTGAAATGGTGAGTAAATATCTGAAGTTTACCTTCATGAAGTTTTTTTAAGTTGATTCGTTTTCGAAAATACAAAATTCGTTGGATTGATCTTGAATGTTTGGTTAAAAAGAATCATTTGCAATTACATCCATCGTTTTTCCGAAATCTCTGTGCGATACAAAAGGTAATCGTAAATTTGTTTTGCCATTTTTTCATCGATATACGGAATGGTCATCGACCCCGAAGCATTCATTAAACTCAAACTGGCAAGCGATCTTCGTTTCTGAAAAATGGTTTGCCGGAATTCAACCGACTGAATTTTGTACAATTCCATCTGTTTCCATTTGTGGGAAATAGCGCCACTTGAAATTCTGATTTGGTCGTTGTTTATTTTGAAATAATGTTTTTTCAGGATTAAATAACAGTAACCTGCCGAGGCCAAAAGCCAGAAAAACGCGCCTCCATAGAAAAGCCATTCAGAATAAAAAAATGGAGTAGCTAAAATCATTGGCAACCAGCCGTACAAAATCCACAAACGCCTGAAATAGTAATTATTAGAATAAAAACGTTTCGTTTCCAAAAGTTTATCTTCTCCGAACAGGTCGGTTTTTAGCAGTTCTAAATGTTGGGTTAAACAACCCGGTGCATCAACCAGTTTTGCCTTCGCATTTTGTCCGCTCACTGCTTGTTTAAAAACCAAATTATAGATTCCAAACTGTCTTTTAATCGGGCCGGTTTCCCAGTTTAATTCCTGTATTTTGTTGTGAGGTACAATAACATTACGCTTGTTTATCAATCCCGATTCAACCAGATATGTTTCCTCTTTTTTAAGCAGTTTAAAATCGTAGTATTTAAGCAGTGTCCTGAAAAGTGAAAAACCAATTGAAATCACCAGAAAGAAAACAAGAAGAAAGGTAATTAATGCCCAGTTGGAGTTCGACATAAAACGAACAAATTCATTGGAATATTCTTCTGCTTTCTCTTCAAAAACATCTTGTATTTGGTTGAATATTTGAAATCCAAATGCGAGAATTATTAGTCCGGTGCGAAAATGATTTTGACTGATGCCAATTTTTAGCAAATCAATTGGAGTGAGCTTCAAAATAAGTTTCTCTTTCGTATCGATTATTGTGTTTCCTTTTTGTTCCTCCGACGAAATATTTACTGTTTTTTCATTACTCAGTAAATCGTGCAAAGCATTGGCGAAAGGTTTTTCTAGCGCATGAATTTTTAATTCTTTTCCAGCCGTTCCAGCCGTATCAATTTCAAGTGCAACTACATCTAACATTTGTTGAATGAGGTTTTGTTTCGTATTTACACTTTGAATTCGGTCGATTGGAATGGTGAGGATTTTTTTTCGTAAGTATCCTTTTTTCAAAATAAACTCTCCTTTTTCAACATAAAAAAAGAAGTTCAGATAAAAGAGAACCGAATGTACGATAAGTAAAGCTAAAATTGCTAACAGAGATATTCCAATAATCAATTTGTTATCCATTAGGTTTTTCTGAATAACCAGAACAACAACTAAGGCCCAAAACATTCTAACTGCCTGCCTAATGGATTGAAAAAATATAAAAATCAATCCTTTAATCGATTGCCGCGAAGGTTTGGTTAAATCGATGTTATTCATGCTCGCTAATTTTTGCCGATAAAAACGATTTTAAATTTTGAGCAATTTCCACAGGCAATCCGGGAATAGATAAATCGCTGGCGTTTCCTCCGGCTGTATAAACTTTTACCGATGAAAGTTTGAAAATCTTAGCTAAAATTCCCTGATTAACTTCTACGTGTTGAATCCGGTTAAATGGAACAGTAATTAGTTTGTAATAAATTAATCCTTTTTGGTACGAAAGGTCTTTCTCTCGCACCAGGTACCCTTTTTTCGGGAAGCCAAAAACGGTTATTAAAATTGAATACGCAATTATTAAAGCAAGTATCGAAATAATAATAATCAAAATTGAAGTTGGTATTTTTTCATCAAATAGAATTAGAAATGTTGTAAAAGCTCCGGTAAGAAAAAGAATGAAAATAATGATCCAGAGGAACAAGATTTTTAAATATTTTTTATCCAGTAAGTCGAATGTTTTAGTTTCAATCTCTGGTAGATCCTCCGGTATTATTATCGAATTTGAAAAATTTTCCATTGTAAAGTAATGTTTTAGATCGTATTAATTTGACTTCAAAAATATGCTTTTTATTCGTACTTAAATCATTGGCATGCCAGGGAGTTTTCTTTAAATATATTTTACGGAATGAAATGGTGACTTATAAAAACAATTACCCATAGAGCAAAAAGGGCATAAAAAACAATTTTCGACAATACAAAATCTTTATAATCGGGAGGAGAAGGGTATTTGTTGCTCTGGAAAATTGGATTTAAATATGAATTGTTTAAGTGAAACTGAATTGAATAATTATCTTTATTTTTAGACAAATTTTGCAACTGAATGAAATCTAAATTGACGCTCTTAATATCGATAGTAATCTTCCTTGTTTCTTGTAATTCACAACCCGATAATAATTATAAGTTTCAATTTACGGAGTTGAAAACAAACACTGATGCCAGTTTACGCGGACTTTTTGTAGTTGACGAAAATGTGGTTTGGGCA
>CAYZBC010000353.1:0-5183 GCA_964476535.1 uncultured Maribellus sp. | reverse complement strand
GAAATATTGAATAAAAAATTTGAAAATGCGCATGAAGTTACAAAAGCGTGTCTAACTTGTCATACCAAGCGCGACGAAGAAATTATGGCAACCAGCCATTGGAACTGGGAACGAAACGAAATGTTGGAGGGAAAAGGTATCGTTCCGGTAGGAAAGAAAAATATTTTGAATAATTTTTGTATTGGGGTTGCAGGAAGCGAAGGTACTTGCATGCGTTGCCACATTGGCTACGGATGGAAAGACAAAAGTTTTGATTTTAATGAGCCTACAAATATCGACTGTTTAGTTTGTCACGACAATTCGGGTACCTACGAAAAGAAAAAAGGTGGTGCTGGATATCCGTCGGAAACTGTTGATTTGAATTATGTGTCTCAAAATGTAGGACTGCCGAAACGCGAAAATTGTGGCGTTTGTCATTTTTGGGGCGGCGGTGGAAATAACGTAAAACACGGCGATATGGAAATTGCACTGCTCGACGGTTCAAAAGAATTGGATGTTCACATGGCAATTGAAGGCGAAGACATGAGTTGTGTCGATTGCCATATTACCGAGAAGCACCAAATGGCCGGAAAATTATACGCACTTTCATCGGAAAATAAAGACCGTGCAACTTGCGAGCAATGCCACACCGATTCTCCACATGCAAATCAAACATTAAACGATCATAATTTACGGGTTGCTTGCCAAACTTGCCACATTCCTATTTATGCAAAAGCAAATAGTACAAAAATGGTTTGGGACTGGTCAACCGCCGGTGTTCTCGACGAAGAGGGAAATACAAAACATGAAAGCGATGCCGACGGAAATCACAATTATTTATCGATAAAAGGAACTTTTGTGTGGGACGATCATGTTAAACCTGATTATTATTGGTTTAACGGAATTGCCAATCACCAGTTAATTACCGATAAAATTGATACAATTCCAGTTCAAATAAATTCGTTGGATGGTTCTTATAAAGATAAGGGTTTAAATCAAAAAAGTTCGAACCCCTCCAAAATATGGCCGGTAAAAGTTCATCGTGGGAAGCAAGTTTATGACACTGAAAACATGACCTTGATTCAGCCAAAATTATGGTCGGAAAATAAAGGCGACAGTGCTTATTGGTTAGATTTTGACTGGGACAAAGCAAATAAAGCCGGAATAGATTACCTGAACCTTTCTTACAGTGGAAAATTTGATTTTGTTGAAACGGAAATGTATTGGCCTCTAAATCATATGGTTTCTCCCAAGCAGCAGTCGTTAGATTGCAAAGATTGCCATACCCGAAATAATGGAAGATTAACCAGTCTTAACGATTTTTATTTGCCGGGCCGCGACAAAAACAAATACCTGGATGGTTTTGGAATTGCATTGGTATTGTTGACAGTATTTGGAGTTATAGTACACGGTACAATTCGGGTTTTTATTTCAAAAACAAATACAATTTAAAAAGGAAATAAAATGAAACAAGTATATATCTATAAATTCTTTGAACGGTTTTGGCACTGGATGCAAGCTCTGTTGATAGGTATTTTAATGGTAACAGGGTTTGAAATTCATAGTACCTATAATTTGCTGGGCTACCAAACAGCTGTTAATGTACATGATTTTTCAGCCTGGGCATTTTTAATATTAATTGTATTTGCAATTTTCTGGCATTTTACAACCGGAGAATGGAAACAATACATTCCTACAACAAAGTTGGTAAAAGCTCAGGTTAATTATTACCTAATTGGAATTTTTAAAGGGGCAAACCATCCTACAAAAAAATTGGTTTACAATAAATTTAATCCTCTACAACGGATGATATACCTAGGATTAAAAGTGTTAGTAATTCCGGTTCAGGTAATTTCCGGGTTTTTATACCTCTATTTTCATTATCCTTTGGCAGGCTTCGAATTGGACAGTCTTCAGGTAGTAGCCATCTTTCATACATTCGGAGCATTTTTATTGTTGGTTTTTGTAATCGCACATGTTTATTTAACAACTACTGGACATAAACCAATGTCGGCAATTAAAGCAATGGTTACCGGCTGGGAAGAGATGGATGATGAAACGATTCATGAAAGAATGGTTGATGACATTGGAATAGCTCTTTTAAAAACCAAATCTCAATTTAAAGCGGGTAAAGGCAAAACTGAAATACTAAATAGTGCCTTAAAAAAAGCACAAGAACATGTTGGTGGAGTAAGTCAAAAAGACAATAAATTCCGCGATGCAATTGCTTCGAGCGGGGTTGGCTATTTCTGTATCTCAAAAGATGGCCATTACAGAGAAGTAAACGATTCGTGGGTAAAATTATATCGATACAATTCACAAGAGGAAATTATTGGGCAACATTACAAGTTGAGCCGAACAGACGAAGATTTTGCGGAGTTGGAAAAATCGGTTGCAAGGGTTTTAATAGGCGAAACCATTAACCATGGTGAAGTAAAAAGAATTTGTAAAGATGGCACTTTCGGATACCACACTTTAACTATTGCACCTGTAGTAATTAAGGGAGATATAGTTGCATTCGAAGGATTTATTATCGACACTACTGACATGCTCTTGGCTGAAAAAGAATTGGTTAAGAAAAAAATTAGAGTTGAAGAAAAATTGAGAGATAAAATCATATAAAATTTAAATCAAATGAAATATTTATTATTAGCAATTGCGATTTCCATTACTTTTTTAGGTTGCAATAAATGCGACACTTTTTCAACAGTTGATGAAATGCTTTTAAAGGCAAGTAAAAATGTAAAAACCATTACTGCTGAAGAGCTGAAAACAAAAATTGACAGTTTCGAAATGTTCAATTTAATAGATGTTCGCGAACCGGCCGAACACAATTTTGGGTACATCCCCGGCTCTGTAAATATTCCACGAGGAACTTTGGAATTCAACATTGCCTTGGAAGAATTTTGGGTTAGCACAGGATTTTATCTTCCAGAGGCAAGCGAGGAATTTGTGTTTTATTGTAAAAAAGGAAACCGGAGTATTTTAGCGGCCCAAGCTTTGAAGAAATTAGGATATAAAAACGTAAAAGTAATTGATGGAGGATTTAAAAAGTGGGAATTAACTTATCCTCTATTACAGGAAAAAAATCTGGAACTTCAGTCTCACGGACCAGTTGAAGAAGTAGGAGGATGTTAGAAAATTTTAGCAAGAAGAACGGGCTGTTTATTTATTAAGCAGCCCGTTTTTTGTTGCATACATTTAAATTTTTTGCTATCATATGTTTGACTTTTCAAACCTATATTTAATAACACAAAGGTGCTTTTTTCAATGGATTTTTCAAATACAATTCAAATCACGTTTATTCTTGACATACATCAAATTTGTACATGATTAGGTTGCATATTTTCTTTGAGTAGGTAAAGTGTAAAATCTTCGAAACCTAGTGTATTCCATACTAAATTTGAATCGATGAGTTTGGAATATAATTTCTAAAAAATTTATTAAGGGACATGGGAAAGGCAAATATATATTTGATCTTAGTGGTAATAATTATTCCGTTTTTTTTGGTTTTATTACAGAACAAAAGAACTAAAAATGCGTTAACTGCTCTTCATTCAAATGTAGTTCAAACACTTCATATTCTTCAGCAAAAATTTCCCCAAAAATTTGAAGTAAATACCCAGATAGTAATTGATGAAAACTATCTCGTAAAAAAACTGACCAACTATCGAAATTTGTTTAGCAAATCGATTGTTGCTGGGGGAAGCAAACAATATAATAATCAAATAATTAAAATTAATTAAAAATGAAAAAGTACTTTATTTACACAATTCTTATTGCATTTATTGTATCAATCTCTTTTACTGGTTGTAAATATACTGAAGTTGAATGTAATTGCTCGGAAGTGCCAGCGTACGAGACTCTTACGGCCTACATGGTTCAGAATAGCATGGACTTGCCGGATGTACTAGCCAGCTGGATAGTCGCTCGTCCTGCAGAAGCTGACCTTTCCACTTTTTTAAGCACCTACGATGTTTTCGATATGCGAAGTGGAGATGATTATGGGAAAGGGCATATTGAAGGAGCAGTTAATGTGACACTCGGTAATCTTTTATCGAATGCACAGTCTACTTCAAAGCCAATTTTGTGTGTTTGTTATACGGGTCAAACTGCCAGTCATGCCTGTGTTGCTTTAAGGCTGAGTGGTTTCTCCAGCGCAGTTGTTTTAAAGTGGGGAATGAGTGGTTGGCAAGCTGGATTAAGTGGAAGTTGGCTGGCAAACTCAGGTGATAATGGTAATATTGGAGTAGGTCATGCTAATTGGTCAACAACAGGCGTTGAATCTCCAAGTGCAAAAGCTGCACCAATTCTAAGTACTTCAGCTACCGATGGAGCAACAATTCTTGCCGAAAGAGTTGATGCTATGTTAGCAGGTGGATTCAAGGGAACACCTGCTACAACGATTCTTGATAATCCAGTGGTCTATCAAATTAATAATTACTGGGCTCAGACAGATGTTGATCATTATGGACATATAGCTGGAGCATTCAGAATCAGTCCATTGTCGATCGCCGGTGGCGAAATAGATAATCTCGACCCGTCTGCACAAGTATGTACTTATTGTTGGACCGGACAAACATCTTCTATGATAACAGCTTACCTTAATGTTTTAGGATTTAATGCTACAAGTTTGAAATTTGGCGCAAATAGTACGATTTATTCTGAATTAGAAAGTCATCAATTTGTTGCTCCTTCAACAGATTTGCCTATTATAAAATAAAATATAATAAAGAGGTGATTACAGTTAATTGCCTCTCTATTTCTAAATTTTAAACATAAAATAATGACACATAAAATATTATTTCTTCTTGTAGTAGGAGTTTTTTTCGGATTGAATTTACAAGCACAAGGATGTGCCGAACCTGCTTCAGAAGATGGCGTAAATGTTTTTGGGTTTTTACAAGCTCAATACGATTATAATTTATATGATGAACCTGAATCTACCTTTGGGTTTAATCGCTCAAGAATTGGAGTAATGGGGAATATTCCATATGATTTTAGTTATTACGTATTGTTGGAAGCAAGTCCTTTTAAAAAGGATGGTCCAAAAGCGTATTTGCTTGATGCATTTATTACTTATGGTCGTTACTCTTTCGCAAAAGTGAGTGTAGGTTCTTTTAAAAATCCATTTGGATTAGAGTTAAATACTCCTTGTCAAGGTTTACATACGATTAACCGATCGAAAGTGGTTAATGAATTAA
>CAYZBC010000352.1:0-5212 GCA_964476535.1 uncultured Maribellus sp. | reverse complement strand
TGCAAGGGATTATTCGAATTAATAAATTTATCAGCCAGCGAACTTTTGCGTCCTTTTAGTTTTTGAATTTTTTCTTCGATGGAATCTTCGGTAATAAAACGATAAACAAAAACATTTTTGTCCTGTCCAATTCGGTGTGCCCTGTTAATAGCTTGATTCTCCGACGCGGGATTCCACCAGGGATCGATAATAAAAACATAGTCGGCTTCGGTTAGGTTTAACCCTACTCCACCGGCTTTTAATGAAATTAGAAAAATCCGATTTTCAGCATCATCCTGAAACTCCGAAATTACCTTTTCCCGTTTAGTCGTTTTTCCGGTTAACAAGCTATATTTCCAATTTTCCTTCTCTATTTTATTTTGTAGTAATTCTAAATGAGTTACAAACGACGAAAAAATCAACACTTTATGTTTTTCAGCCACCAAATTTTCAAGCATTCTAAATATTTCATCGAATTTACCGGAGCTTTCATCCAACTCTTTATCCATCAATGATGGATGGTTGGCCAACTGCCGCAGTTTTGTAAGTCCCTGCAAAACCACAATCGACGATTTCCCAATCCCTTCCTCTTCAATACTCGCCAAGATAGAATTTCGAATAGCCGATTTTTCCTCTTCATACATTTTTTTCTGTTTGCCTGTCAACGGACAATAAACCACCTGTTCCACCAAGGGCGGTAAATCTTTCGCCACCTCATCTTTCTTTCGGCGTAAAACAAACGGGCGAATCATTAACTGCAATTTTTCTTGTTGTTCCTGGCTGGCATGTTTTTCAATGGGCGTAATAAACGATCGTTTGAAAAAAGCCAGATTCCCAAATATTCCCGGATTCAAAAAATTCATTTGCGACCACAAATCCGAAAGCGAATTCTCAATTGGAGTTCCAGTAATTACCAGCCTATGTTTGGCTTGTAATTTCATTATCGCTTTATACGTTTTTGACGTGGAGTTTTTTATGTATTGACTTTCATCTAAAATTAGATAATAAAATCCGGTTTTTGCCAGCAGCGCACTATCGTTCCGAACTGTTCCGTAAGTAGTAATAATAACATCGTAAAACTTCGCAACCTTTTCTAAATCCAATACCTTTTTGCGCTGAGTACCCACAAATTTCAAAACTTTTAAAGCAGGCGTAAATTTCTGAATTTCGTTATCCCAGTTATGAACCAACGAAGTTGGAACAACGATTAAACTTGCAGGTTGAATCTCATCTTCCACTGCATCTTCACTACCAAATACATCGAGCTGATCCGAATTGGGAATTGGATTATTTATTATAATCTTTTGTTTCAATCTCTTTAGTTTCAGCAAAAGAGTTAGGGCTTGTAATGTTTTCCCCAATCCCATATCGTCAGCAAGGCAACCACCCAAACCATTGGTATATAATGCATGCATCCAATTAAAACCCTCTTCTTGATATTTACGCAATTTGGCTTTCGGGTTTACAGGCAATGCTACCTTATTCGAATCAGCATTTAATAACTGTTCATATTTTTCAGAAACCGACTTATCCGATTTCTGAGAAACATCTTGCAACAAAGTAAAGTGGTGTTTCTCGAACTGCAAACTATCCCCATTTTGCTTTCCAAAAGACAAAAGTCCACCAAATCGGGCAAACCACTCTTCCGGCAAAACAGCAATCTCGCCATTTGGCAACACAAACTCACGAATTCCGTTCAGAATGTGTTTTTTCAAATTCAGAAAAGGAATGCTAAATTCACCAAATTGCACAACCACGCTAACATCGAACCAGTCTAATCTGGTTTGTGTTTGAATTTCCAATTTTTGATTTCCAGTAAAAAAAGTCTTCTCCAACTTATCCTGAACAATATAAATTTTCTTAGCTATAAGTTTGTGCTTATTTTTATTCAACCAGTTTATTAGAAAATAAACTGCCTTCTTCGGTTCCACATGTTGAATTCCTTCTACAATATAAAAACCATCGTTATTAACTAAACCAATCTTATTAATTATTTGTAATACCTCATTTTCCCATTGAACATCGCGAAGAGTTTTATTAAATACAAACAAATCATCCTTCTTTTTCAGTGTCACTGCAATTTTTCTTTCCGAAGTGGGCTGAAATTGTTCATTGCCATACTCAAAACGTAACACCAAACCGGGTACATATTTTAAATTTTTCTCTAAAGAAAGAACTGCCTTTTTCTCTAACGCTGAATTTTCAATCAAAAAACCTTGTGCTTCCACTTCGAAATCCCGCACTGTATTCATTACAAAACTAGCATAATATTGCTCCTCAATTGTATTGGGAACAACAACAAAATCCTTTTCGAAAAAGGGAGCTAGTCTTTTTGCATTTAGTTTTTCGAACACAACTAATTGGTTGTTAACCAGCATCACGCAGGGTTTATTTGTAATCACCTTACGACTTCTTCCCAGCAGATTTAATTCTTTATTATCTTGAAAAATTTTTAACTGATAACGTGTTTCAGATTCTGTTCGTTCAAAATAAAATTTTGGTCGATAAAAGAATGGTGGCACTTCAATATTATCCTCCTCGTAGAGATTAGAATATTTTGCATCTTTTTTAAAAAGCCGAACCGGACTTAACATTAAAATCGATGCAACTTTTACCATACATTGCTCAATAAACGGGGTGATTTTTGTTTCTACATTGTTGGTTTTTACAGTGGAATAGAATTCTGAAACACTTGCCGCGCGCGAGAATTTTCGCATCAACTTTTCATCGCTATATTCTTCAATGGTATTTACCAATTCCTTTTCGTAGGGCTGAAATTGATATTCAGAATCACCAAAATCGCGGGGTTTCGCCATTCGAATAACTGAATAAAACTGTTCATCTTTCCGAATAAAAAAAGGCTGAAAAACAGTTCCTAAAAAACGATGTTGGGTTAGTACGATTATAAATTCCAATTCTCCCATTTAATTATTTGAAGTACTTAGACATCTAAAATTTAACATTATTGAACAAAAATTAGAATTAAAAAGAACTTCAAAGATACGCAGTAAAGGTTAGAGTAACCAAGGAATAAGGAAAAACTTAATATTAGCATCACAAAATTTTAACAATTTCAATTCATCAACAAATCACAATCCTCTCAATATTTTCCATGAGGAATACTATATTTGTAAAAGAACAAATACCTTGAAATTATTAAACGATGAAGGAACTTTTTATAAAAAAGATTGACTGTAGCAAAAAAGTTACACTTACAGAAGCGGATCATTTACTAGAGACACAAACAGTTAGCAACCCCATAAACACCATAAACTGGGAAACCTATTCGTACCTGCCCTATTTGAAATTCAGAATTGGACATGTAAAAAATGAAATATGGCTAAAGTTTTATGTGAAAGAAAAAAACATTTTAGCCCAGGAAACCCGAATCAACGGAGATGTTTACAAAGATAGTTGCGTTGAGTTTTTTATATCAGTTGATGGTAAAAACTATTACAATTTCGAGTGTAGTTGTATCGGAACAATTCATCTTGCACATGGACCAGACCGAAATAATAGGAATTTTGTTGAACCTAAAACGGTTAAAAAAATCGAAATCGAATCGTCGTTGGGCAACCAGCCATTCGCCGAAAAAAGTGGCAATTTCGAATGGGAAATGATGATTCGGATTCCGGTAGAAAGTTTTGCTTTCGACAAAATTAAATCGTTAAACAGGTTAAAAGCCACTGCTAATTTTTACAAATGCGGCGATGAAACTTCGGAACCTCATTTTGTAACCTGGAATCCAATTGGCACCGAAAATCCGGATTACCACTGTCCTGAGTTTTTTGGGAAAGTAGAGTTTGAGTAAGTTTTAAATATGAAATTTTGAATAGGTTTTGGTAGATAAACTTCCAAAACCTATTTGTGCAAACGGATGTTTATAAACATATGGGTAAGATAAAACAAGCTATTGCATTGTTCTACTTTTGAAAGCTAACAAATCCAAAAGAAACCGACAATTATTTTAATGAGTCCTCTGGAGAAAACACTTGTAAAATCGCTAAAAACAGGAAACCATAAATCCTTTGAACTGGTTTTCAAAACCTATTACAAAAGGTTATGTACTTTTGCTTTTGATTATACCCGGCAATTGGAAACCGCCGAAGACATTGTAAAGGATTTTTTTTAACTTTTTGGAATAACAGGGAAAAACTGGAAATTAAAACTTCTCTTTCCGGATACCTGTTCCGTTCAGTCAGGAATGCCTGTATTAATTATCTGCTGAGAAATAAAGAACTCAACAAAACAATTTCCATTGAAGAAGCTAATTGGCTTGAAATTAAAATCAGCGAACCTTTGTCCAGCGATTATCCCCTTGGTAGTTTGTTAGCGAAAGAACTGGAAACCCAAATTTTTGATGCCATTGAAAAACTTCCGGAAGGTTGTTGCGAGGTTTTTAAATTAAGCCGGATTGAAGGATTGTCGCATAAAAAAATTGCAGAAAAACTAAACATCTCCGAGAATACAGTTAAAGTCCAAATCTACAGGGCTTTAAAAAGTTTAAAACACGCCATTACAAGTGGTTCCATTATTCTTTTTCAACTTTTTTCAAAAAAATAATAAAATCCCGTAATACCTCCATCTCCAATTTGTGTCATTTAAACAGAGAGAAATTTATGAGCAAAAACATTCAAATTTCCGAAGAAGAAAAAAGGGCAATTGTAAATTATTTGTCCGGTAAGCTACCAACAAACGATTCAGAAGTATTAAATCGTTGGTTGAGTAAAAGCGAAAACAACAAGCTACTTTTCGATCAGTTTTCCGATATCTGGCAAACCAGTTCACACCATAAACTTAGCAAACAAATTGATGCAGACAAAGCATGGAATGACCTGCAAAAACAAATAGACGTTAAGGATAAGAAAACAAAAAATATCGTTTGGAATGAAATTATCCGTATTGCGGCGGTATTTGTAATTGCACTTTTTCTTGGCGGATTAGGATATTATTTTATCGATCAGAAAAAGGAACTAATAACTGAACCACAATTTGTTGAATATGTTTCGCCACTCGGTTCGCGTTCGTTTGTAAAACTGGCTGATGGTAGCAAAGTATGGCTAAATGCAGGCTCAACCCTAAAATACGAAAATACATTCGGAGTTAAAAACCGTGATTTACAACTTACAGGTGAAGCTTTTTTTGAGGTGGAGAAAAACAAAGATTTACCCTTTATCGTAAAAACCAGCGAAATAGATGTCATCGCGTTGGGGACCAAATTTAATGTAAAAGC
>CAYZBC010000351.1:0-5219 GCA_964476535.1 uncultured Maribellus sp. | reverse complement strand
GTATCCGAAATTCCTTCAACAAAAACACTTTGGTCAACCATTGCTTCTGCAATCAGCGGATCGCGCCGCCATTTATAAATTGTATCATTACCAGTTATTATTGTATCTTTTCCGTGCGCTTCGGCTGTTGAACGCATCGTTGAACGCATATAACTCTGGTATTTGTCGGGCATGGCTGCTCCGGTTTGATTTACCACAGTCGCCGCCCCCATACTTCCGCCCGGCCTCATATAAATACTGTCGCATGCAATAGAAATTAAAGCTCCTGCCGAAGCAGCATTATTATCGATAAAAACATAAACCGGAATTTTGCTTTGCAGGATTTTTGTTCGAATGGAATCAGCATCCAAAACTGCACCTCCGTACGTATTCATGTGAATTAGAAAAACATCAGCTTTTAATGAATCGGCTGCTTCAAATGCCTGCATAGTCTGTCGCCAGATACCTTTTGTAATTTCCTGTTTGATGTTTAGCTTGTACACCAACTTTTTATTTGATTCCTGTGCATGCAACAAAAATGTTGCAAATAGAAAAATTACAATCCAGCTATTTCTAACTATTTTCTTCATCTCATTAAAATTGTTCGTTTTCAAATGTATTGGATGGAACTCCTATAAAATTACAATCATACTTTGTCTGTGTGATTTTTTCTTTTGTTCGTTTCATCCGTTTATAATTTTATATTTTCAATTGCAACGTATGTAACTTACCATGGTTTTATAATCATTGTTTTTTGTGTTTAATAATTCTAAAATCATGGACGTTTCATAATAATTCAACGGGTTCTAAATGTTTCGCTAATTCCAGAAATTTTTTCATTCCGGCTTTCTTATTTTCATCAAAACTAAAACTAATATTTTTGGTGAAATAATCGTAAATATTTACGTTTGGATAATTGGTTTGTTCCATTTTAACTATTTTTGAAATATTTTGGATACCAAACGCCAACGCGCTGTTAAAAGCGGATTCGAAGCTTTCAGTGATATTTTTAGTAGAAGCCCACACCGCAAAAACGAAAGGCAATCCGGTAAATTTAAACCACTCTTCGCTTAAATCGTAACAGTATTTGTATTTGTTTTCAATGTCGAAAACCCGGTCGCCAATAACCACACCAGCAGTATTTCCTTTTATCGAAATATTTTGAAAATCGTTACAAGTATTTTCCCACTTAAATTCCTTCTTCCAAAAAAACTTTGCCAAAACTTTTGAAAGTAAAACAGAACTACGTGATTGATAATCCATTAAAACAGTATCTATTTGTTCAAGCGGTACTTCCGACACCAAAACAACGGTGCGCACTTTATTTATGGAACCAATGCAAAAGTCGCTCACAATTTTATAATCACCTAAATCTTGTAAACCTGCCACCGGTATTAATCCAATATCCGCCAATCCAAAATCCAATTTAGCGACAATCTTCGAAGGAATGTCCAAACTCATTTCAATACTTTTTGCCACCGATGATTTATTCAATCCAAATAAAAAAGGCCTGCTATTTAAATACGAAACTATTGAAACACGTGTTTTTTTCATTACATTTAATTTTCTCTCCCCTGTAAACACCACCACAATATTATGGTTCAATGCGAAGTTAAAAATAATAATGTTCCAATTGCATGAAAATATCATTCTAACTAAAAAATTAAATCCGCTGATTTTGTTAAATTTGCAACTCATTTAAAACAACAGATTATTGAATTTTGAAATTGAAAAATCGATTGGATTTTATCGCATTCAAAAATTCAATGTTTCTTTTTAATAAGTAAAAAATGGAATTAAGTACTTTAACAGCTATTTCGCCGGTGGATGGCAGGTATGGAAACAAAGTAGATAATCTTTGGAAATATTTTAGTGAATTCGCCCTAATAAAATACAGGGTTTTTGTTGAGATTGAATATTTTGTTGCGCTTTGTGAAATTCCATTGCCGCAATTATCCAATATTCCAAAAGAGAAATTTAACCAACTCCGTAAAATCCACGAGAGTTTTTCCATTGAAAATGCAACTCGTATAAAAGAAATTGAAAGTGTAACTAACCACGATGTTAAAGCGGTTGAGTATTTCATAAAAGAAGAATTCGACAAACTGGATTTAGGCAAATACAAAGAATTTATCCATTTTGCATTGACTTCGCAAGATGCCAACAACACTGCCGTTCCAAAATCAATTCAGGATGCTTTGGAGAATGAATATTATCCATTGTTACAACAGCTAATTGAAAAATTGCTTACACTGGCCTTTCAATGGAAAGATATTCCTATGTTAGCAAAAACTCACGGACAACCTGCTTCGCCAACAAAACTGGGTAAAGAAATTAAAGTTTTTATTGAACGGATTATGGTTCAGCTTGTACAATTGAAGTCCATTTCGATTGATGCAAAATTTGGTGGAGCAACCGGAAATCTTAACGCCCATTTGGTAGCGTATCCAAATATAAACTGGGAAAAGTTTGCCAATAAATTCTGCAAAGAAAACCTGGGATTAAACCGTTCGCAATTCACCACACAAATTTCGCACTACGACAATCACAGTGCTATTTTTGATGCGATGAAACGGATCAACAATATCATTCTCGATTTGGATCGCGATATTTGGACGTATATTTCAATGGGCTATTTCAAACAAAAAATAAAAAAAGGAGAAGTGGGTTCTTCAACCATGCCACACAAAGTAAACCCTATTGATTTTGAAAACTCCGAAGGAAACATTGGAATTGCCAATGCCGGATTTGAGCAACTATCCCAAAAACTTCCGGTTTCGAGGTTGCAACGCGATTTGACAGACTCCACAGTTACACGTTTTATCGGAGTTCCTTTTGGACACACAATTATCGCCTTTAAATCAACATTAAAAGGATTAAACAAAATATTAATTAACCCGGCAGCCATCGAAAAAGACTTGGAAAACAATTGGGCGGTTGTTGCCGAAGCCATCCAAACCATTTTGCGCAGGGAGTTTTTTCCGAATCCGTACGAAGCATTAAAAGATCTCACGCGCAAAAATGAGGTAATCAACAAAGAAGCAATCCACAATTTTATTAATGGACTCGACGTTGATGAATCTATAAAAAAGGAGTTAAAATTAATTACTCCGCAGAATTATACGGGGATTTTTTAATTCAATAAATTAAAACGGGTACAGTATTTATGAAAGAATTCATGTTTCTCATGAAACGATTTGTACCACCTTACAAGTGGAAAATCGTACTAAACATAATCTACAACATTTTCGGAGCATTGTTTGGAGCATTCTCTTTTGCCATGCTAATTCCAGCTTTAAAAATTCTATTTAAAACAGAGGAGATTGTTACAACAAAAACGGAACTTTCTTTTACATTGGATTCTGTAACTGATTTTTTCAATTATTACATCAGCCAATTCATTATTGATAATGGACAACAAGGAGCTTTGATTTTAATCGGTATTATTCTAGTTTCAGCCACTTTACTTAAAGTTGGATTTACTTATCTGGCTAGTTTTGTTCTTATTACACTTCGAAATGGAGTTGTATTTGATATTCGCTCTCTTATCTACAAAAAAATAATAGCCCTGCCTCTCGGATATTTTTCCGAGGAACGCAAAGGCGATATTATGGCCCGTACAACAAGTGATGTTCAGGAGGTAGAGAATTCAATTGCCAACTCGCTTGATATGATGATAAAAAACCCAATTCTTATTGTAGTATATCTTACAGTAATGATTTATATGAGTTGGTCATTAACGTTGTTTGTATTTATAATGCTGCCGTTAACCGGCATTATTATTGGCCGAATTGGTCGAAGTTTGAAGAAAGTTTCGTCAAAAGGACAGGATAAATTAGGTGAAATTCTTTCGATTATAGAAGAGGACTTGTCGGGTTTACGTATAATCAAATCTTTTAATGCTGAAAACAAAGCGATTTCACGATTTCAAAAGGAAAATCATAACTACCGGTTAATCATGAATCGGTTGATGTGGCGCAGGCACTTAGCTCACCCTACCAGTGAATTCCTCGGCACCATTATTATTGTAATTGTTTTATGGTATGGCGGTCGACTTATTCTTACTGGGGAAGGATCACTGTCGGCTGCCGAATTTATTGGCTACCTGGTTTTCTTTTACGGAATAATAAATCCCGCAAAAGCATTTTCCACTGCTCTGTACAGCATTGAAAAGGGTTTGGCTTCGATGCACCGAATCGACCATGTATTAGCAACTAAAATAACAATAAAAGATAAAATTGATGCGCAAGATATCGATTCATTTGATAAAGTAATTTCATACAAAAATGTAACATTTGCATATGGCACCGCTAATGTTCTTTCAAATATTTCGCTTGACGTAAAAAAAGGAAAGACGGTTGCACTAGTTGGTTCATCGGGCAGTGGAAAAACCACAATGGTAGATTTATTACCCCGCTTTTGGGATATTTCTTCGGGAACCATTAAGGTTGATGGAACAGACATACGGGACTTAAAAATAAAATCGCTACGAAACCTGATTGGAAATGTTAATCAGGAAGCGATTCTGTTTAACGACACGATTTTCAATAATATAGCTTTCGGTGTTGACAATGCGGCAAATGATGACGTTATAAAAGCGGCAAAAATTGCAAATGCACACGATTTTATTTTAGCCAGCGAAAATGGATACGATACAAGAATTGGCGATCGCGGTGACAAACTTTCGGGCGGACAAAAACAACGTATCTCAATTGCTCGTGCAATTTTACGAAACCCTCCTATTCTTATTCTTGATGAAGCAACCTCAGCTTTAGATACTGAATCGGAGAAACTAGTTCAGGAAGCACTGGAGAACTTGATGAAAAACAGAACTTCTCTGGTAATTGCACACCGTTTATCAACCATAAAAAATGCAGATTTAATTTATGTCCTTCATGAAGGAGAAATTACTGAACAAGGAACACACGAAGAATTAATGAAATTAAATGGTCGTTACAAGAAACTGCACTCGTTGCAAATGTTTTAAGAAAACTGTAAGCCACGAGATTTTAGCTTTTTAGGACGTCACCCTATACTTGTTTCAGGGTCTTCCATATTCCGTTTTTCAATGCTACAAATTTCTCTCTCTGTTCGAAATGCAGCTAAAAAATTGCCTTTGAAACGACCATGACAAGAATCTTGACACAAAAAAGCATGATTGTAATTTTCATTGGAGTTACATCTGTTACCTAACCTGGACAAGCCAGAACCAAACAGGGAAATATAGTATTTTTGCACTA
>CAYZBC010000350.1:0-5242 GCA_964476535.1 uncultured Maribellus sp. | reverse complement strand
AAATATGTGGATATTGTTATTAATGAAATGATTCCGCAAGTGGCAGCCGAAGAGTTAACAGATTATATTGATGTTTTTTGTGACAAGGGTTTTTTCTCGGTGGAAGATACTGACCGAATTTTAATGGCAGGAGTAAAATATGGCTTGCGACCCAAAATTCATGCAAACGAATTGGGATTTACCGGAGGAGTGCAAGTGGGTGTAAAATACAATGCACTCTCGGTCGACCATCTGGAATTTATTGGTGATGAGGAAATAGCAGTGTTGCTGGGTACGGAAACCATGCCTACCGTTTTGCCGGGAGCAGCATTTTTTCTGAACATGAAATTGTCTCCGGTGCGTAAAATGATTGATGCCGGACTCCCGATAGCTTTGGCTTCCGATTATAATCCTGGTTCGTCGCCCAGCGGTAATATGAGTTTTATTTCGGCTCTGGGTTGTATCAAGTATAACATGCTTCCCGAGGAAGTAATTAATGCAACTACTTTAAATACTGCTTACGCAATGGGAATTAGCGATAGTTTGGGGAGTATTGCAAGAGGTAAAATTGCCAATTTGTTTATCACCACCGAAATTCCGGGAATTGAATACCTGCCATATTCTTTTGGTTCAAACTTAATAGAAACTGTTATTATTAACGGCGAAGTACAAATCTTTTGAATTCTGTAAAAAGTCATAAGACATTTTAGTTAAGCATATTACTTTCGATTCGATTATATCCACCTTTGTGAAGTCCGTTGTGCGACTTTGTGGTTAAAGAAAATAGAGCTAAATGAAAAAGATAATTGAATGCGTTCCTAATTTTTCGGAGGGAAGAGATTTAGGAATTATAAAAGAAATTACAAATGCAATTGAATCTGTAATGGAAATTAGCTTGCTTGATGTCGATCCAGGTAAAGCAACCAACCGAACAGTAGTAACTTTCGTTGGTAGTCCTGATGATGTAATTGAAGCCGTTTTTCGTGGTATTAAAAAAGCTGCTGAATTAATAGATATGAGCCAGCACTTTGGAGAGCATCCCCGTTTTGGTGCAACTGATGTTTGCCCCTTGGTACCGGTCGCCAATGTTACGATGGAAGAAACGGTTGAGTATGCAAGAAAGTTAGCTAAACGAGTGGGCGAGGAGTTGGGTATTCCCGTTTTTGCTTATGAATTTGCTGCATTTAATGAAGAACGCAGGAGTTTGGCAAATTGTCGGGCAGGAGAATACGAAGCTTTAAAAGAGCGCATTTCAACTGAAAAATGGAAGCCAGATTTTGGACCAACAAAGTGGTCGCAAAGTATCGCAAAAAGCGGGGCAACTGCCATCGGCGCACGAAATTTTTTGGTAGCGTACAATGTCAATTTAAATACCACCTCAACACGTCGGGCGAATGCAATTGCTTTTGATGTGCGGGAGGCTGGCAGGGCAAAACGCGAAGGTAATCCGGTAAGCGGGAAAATTGTTGTGGACGATAAAGGTGACCCGGTTCGAATTCCCGGAACTTTAAAAAAAACACGTGCAATTGGTTGGTACATTGAAGAGTATGGAATTGCCCAAATTTCAATAAACCTCACAGATATTACGGTAACTCCTGTTCATGTTGCTTTTGATGAAGTTACAGAAAAGGCGCATTTACGTGGAATTAGAACGACTGGTTCTGAATTGGTGGGCTTAATTCCTTTGCAGGCGATGTTAGACGCCGGAAAATATTTTCTTCGGAAACAACAACGTTCAACGGGTATTTCTGACGAGGAAATTATCAAAATTGCTGTCAAATCTTTGGGCTTGGATGAACTTTCTCCTTTCAACCCAAAAAAGAAAATTATTGAATATGTAATTGAGGAGAATTTGGGTGAAAAATTAGTTGATCTGTCTTTAACTCAATTCAAAGATGAAACAGCTTCTGAATCGCCTGCGCCGGGCGGAGGTTCAATTTCGGCGTATGTGGGTTCGATGGGTGCTGCGCTGGGAACAATGGTGGCAAATCTTTCAGCACATAAACGAGGTTGGGATCATCGCTGGGAAGAATTTTCAAACTGGGCAGAAAAAGGGAAGTTTTACCATGCAGCTTTGCTAAGTTGTGTTGATGAAGACACTGATGCATTCAACCAAATAATAACTGCATTTGGTTTGCCAAAAACAACTGAGCAGGAGAAAACCGATCGAAAAAATGCCATTCAAGCAGCAACAAAAAATGCCATTGAAGTTCCCTTAAAAGTAATGCAGCTGGCTCACGACTCGTTGGAAGTAATACAGGCGATGGCGGAAGTTGGAAATCCAAAATCGGTTTCGGATGCTGGTGTTGGTGCACTTTGCGCTCGTACTGCTGTTGAGGGTGCTTATTTGAATGTAAAAATTAATACTTCTGGTTTTAACGATGCTGAATACCTGGAAGAAGTTTTAAACAAAGCAGAAAAATTAGCCACTTCTTCGAAGAAAAAGGAGATGGCTATTCTTAAAATTGTTCACAAAAAAATAACAGGATAAAGCAAGTTCATTTTGGAAAAATATCCAATGTCTCATAACTGGAATTAGATTTTACTGCATGATAATAAAATCTGGTTTTTATGTTAAAAACTTTCTATACTTTCGAAATGTTTTAATCGAAATTGAATCTTTATGAAACGTCCATGATTTTAGAATTATTAAACACAAAAAACAATTATTATAAAATTATGGTAAGTTACATACCTTGTAATTGAAAATATAAAATTATAAACGGATGAAATCAAAACTATTTTTGATACTTGTTGCATTGTCAATTCAAATAAGTGCATTCACACAAGTAACCGATAAAATTAAAAACGAAGCAAAAATTCAAACTGAATACTCTTTGAAACTTTGTAAATATTTACATCAAAATCCGGAGTTGTCGTTCCAGGAGTTTGAAACCTCAAAACGAATGGCAGCTGAATTAAAATTAGCAGGTTTTGATGTCACTGAAAATTTTGGTGGAAACAGTGTGGTCGGTGTGTTGAAAAATGGCTTAGGGCCGACAATTATGCTTCGTACCGATATGGATGCACTTCCAATTCAGGAAAAGACTGATTTTGAATTTGCCAGTAAAAAAATCGCTAAAACAAAAGATGGGGGTGAGGTTGCAGTTATGCACGCTTGCGGGCACGATATTCACATGTCAACCTGGACAGGGACTGTTCGAGCTTTGGCAGCATTAAAAAAGGAATGGAAAGGAACTTTGCTGGTAATTGCCCAACAAGCTGAAGAGTATAGTGGTGGGGCTGGAGAAGCAATCGAAGCTGGTTTATTTACGAAATTTCCAAGGCCCAATTTTGCAATGGCTTATCACATTAATCCTGAGTTGGAATCCGGCAAAATTGGTTTGGTTGGCGGGCCGGTTTTTGCAGGTGTAAAAACAGTTGAAATAACCGTTTTCGGGAAAGGCGGGCACGGTGCTTATCCCGAAAAATGTATTGATCCAATTGTAATTGCCTCGCGAATTGTATTGGATTTGCAAACCATTGTTAGTCGGGAAATTAGCCCATTGGAACCAATTGTTATTACCGTTGGTTCCATTCACGGCGGCACGCGTCCAAATATTATCCCCGATGAGGTGAAAATGGAATTGACACTTCGTTATTATTCCGATGAAGCCATTAAAAAAGTAATTGCAGCAATCGGGCGAATTAGTCGTTCGGCTGCTCAAATGGCGGGAATGCCAGATGATAAATTACCAAATGTTTTTGTGTTGCCTGTTGAAACTCCACCTGTTTTAAATAACCTGAAATTAAGCAATAATATAAAAGGTTTTGCTTCGGAAATAATTGGTGCTGAAAATATCTTAAAAACAAACCCCGCAATGGTTGGCGAAGATTTTGGCAAATACGGACGCACTCCTGAAAATATTCCCATTTGTTTGATTTGGCTTGGAAGTACCAGTAGTGAATTGATGAAAGAGTTAAATGCAAAAGGTGAAAAACCAGCGCCTTTACACGCACCAAATTTGAATCCTGATTATGAAAAAACAATTGAGACTGGCATTAAAGTAATGGTTGGGAATGTGATTGGTTTGATGGGGAAGTAGTGTTGAATGAAAGGCTTGTTCATTCCTTCTTTTTTTGAGGATACATTGGTACGATTTCTTTCTTTGTAATTTTGTTGAACTTTTTAGGTGGAGGTATGTTTGCTATAAAACAGAACATAAAATCCAAAAATAAATGAAATCAATTGTAATAGTACTTAGTCTTATTTTTATGGGAATTTTCACAAAGCAAGCAGATGGACAGGAAAAGAGTTTAGCATCAAAATCTATTTACGACATTAGTATTAACAGTTTAATGGGAGAAAAGATTGATCTAAATAAATTTAAGGGTAAAAAAATACTTTTTGTGAATGTGGCTTCGAAATGTGGTTTTACTCAGCAGTACGGTGGTTTGCAGAAATTACACGAAACTTATGGAGAAAAACTTGTTGTGATTGGTTTACCATGCAATCAGTTTAAAGAACAGGAACCAGGCAGTGCTGAGGAGATTCAAAGTTTTTGTACTGCAAATTATGGCGTGGATTTTTTGATGACTGAGAAAATTGATGTAAAAGGAGAAAACCAGCATCCTTTGTACCAATGGCTAACTAAAAAAGAAAATAATAGTGTTGAAAACAGCACTGTAAAATGGAATTTTCAAAAATATTTGGTAGATGAGAAAGGTAATTATTTAAACCTTTATTACAGCATAACAAAACCACTTAGCAATAAAATTATTAAACATTTAGAATAGAGAATTGATTATAGTGCAATTATTGAATATCGTTTAATACCTAAAATATTGATCGCATTCGGAGTAATCAACTTCACCATTGCTATTTCTAAGATATTCAATTTAAGTCTCGGCCGCGGAAAGTTCTTGTGCTTGTCCGTTGTCGGAGAAACAAAAGTTGTGAACGACAGGTATATAATCTTAGATCTTGACGCTGAGTAAATAATCATCCGGAGTTACGTGAAGGTGCATATCGTTTATTTCTACCTGCATTTCCATTTCAATCCTAAATTTACCAGGCTGTTGCATTTTCAGTTCCATGGGTAACTCCATTCCCATTTGACTAATTTTTGCTTTCAAAAAATAAGTTTGAGCAGCCACCAATTTATCCTGATCTACAGCCTTAAAATGTTTTTCTAAAACGTCGTCAAGAGATTGGGCTCGCGCAATATTAATAACACCTACAAATAATAGCGCCAAAGTAATTACAAATAATTTTTTCATATGTTTATTTTTTTCATTCTCTATTTTTTTAAAAGAAGTTGTT
>CAYZBC010000349.1:0-5248 GCA_964476535.1 uncultured Maribellus sp. | reverse complement strand
AGAGAAATATGAATAAAATGATTAAGATGTACGGAAGAGCTACGTTCACTTAGATGAGAAATCGAAAAAAACAGGGATATCTTTCCCGCCAGGGCAAGGGCATACAAAGTATTTATGACCGGGGTTATACTAATTTGACCGGAATTGAATAGTTCTTGCACTATGACCGAACTATATTCGGTATAAATTTTTCAAATTAGATATTCAAGTTGTATATAATTTCAGCCTTTAAATTGTAAAGAGAAGAATAGCAAATAATAAATTAAAATCTTAATTAACCGATGTTTAACAGAATAACTAGGAAAAAAGTTGCTTTATCGATGAAAATAATAATTGTTTCGTTATTTTCTATTGGATTAAATTGTAATGTTGGGTTGGCATCCTCTTTAAAGTATATCAACTACCACTTTGAAAATGGCTCTCCGCTATTTTGGGAAATTCAAAAAGACAGTTCAGTATTGATCAGCTTAATCTACGATCAGGAACGCAATTCTCCGAACCGTGCTAATGGACATTGGAATTTTCAGGTCTTTGCGGAGAAAGGCTCGGAGATGAAACTAGCATTACAAAATTTTGATAATATATGGAATGGTAAACTTGCATCTGTAATAAAAAATAAAAACACCACCTGCTATTTATCAGTTGATGGCAAAAATTGGAAGGCTGTAAAAACTACAAGTACCCCTGAAAATCGTCTGGAAATAGACT
Organism: uncultured Maribellus sp.; assembly: GCA_964476535.1. Taxonomy (GTDB): domain Bacteria; phylum Bacteroidota; class Bacteroidia; order Bacteroidales; family Prolixibacteraceae; genus Draconibacterium. The sequence goes on along the minus strand of CAYZBC010000349.1, from coordinate 4,540 downwards.
TTATTATGCCTGATGATTCGGTTTATGTTGCACGTTTGGAACCCTATAAGGTTAGCGACCTTGAAACATTAAAAGCTGAGATTGAAGGCCACCCGCTGGTTCAAATAACAGAAATTGGAAGAACAGTTGAAAACCGTCAACTGGAAATCATTCGTGTCGGGCATGTAAATGCCCCAAACTGCATATTATTACGGGGACGCTCGCATCCTTGGGAACCTGGCGGTAATTGGGTTATTCAAGGATTAATAAAAAATCTCCTAAAAAATAATCCGGAAATTAACAAATACCTGGAAAGTTACTGTGTTTATATTCTCCCCATGACGAATAAAGATGGTGTGTTCCATGGCGGAACCCGATTTAATATGAAAGGTATGGATTTAAACAGGAATTGGGACAAATTATCTGACCCGTATCTTGCCCCTGAGAATGCTGCATTAGAAAAATGGTTATCACATCAAATTGAATTAGGGTTAAAACCAGACATGGCTATTGACTTCCATAATGATGGGGGAGGTAACCTTCATTTTTCAAAACCAAATATTAATTTTGATAGTTACATTGCTAATATGGAACGTTTTGAAAATATACTAAAGAAACATTCTTGGTACACCGAAGGGAGTGTTGGTGGTTGTGGTAGTTTCCGGAATCCAGGTACTTTTGGTGAAGGGCTTATAGAGCGGTACGGCATAGATGCATTGATATACGAATTGAATGCTAACTGGATAGCAGGGTTAGATAAAGTCCCTTTTGGCAAAGACTGGATGTTATTAGGTGAACAATTATGTGATGTGTTTTATGTTTATTTTTCTGATTAGGTTGCCTTTTTTATTATGGTTATGAAAAAAATATTATTCTTTTTAATCTGTATTATTTATCTTAATTCTTTACAAGCCCAAAAAATTGAGGGGATATCCTTAACTCCTCCAATGGGCTGGAACAGTTGGAATTGTTTCCGAATTAATGTTAACGAGGGAAACATCAAATCAATAGCTGATGCAATGGTTCGTTCTGGAATGAAGGATGCTGGCTATGAGTACGTCATTATAGATGATGGATGGATGACCAATAAGCGAGATAAAGATGGTCATATTATAATTGATTCAACAAAATTCCCCAACGGGATTAAGCCTTTGGCAGATTATATTCACAGTCTTGGTTTAAAATTTGGAATTTATTCTGCACCAGGCTGTTACACATGCCAAAAACTGATGGGTAGTATTGGACATGAACAAACCGATGCTGATGATTATGCTGCTTGGGGAGTAGATTATTTGAAATATGACTGGTGTCATTATCCAAAAACAACTGAAGAAGCAAAAAATACGTCAAGGGACGAATGCCGCGCTGCTTTTGAGCTAATGCGTGATTGCCTGTATAATACCGGACGTCCAATTATTTATAGTGTATATGATGATTGCACACGTATTAACCATGAGAATTCTTTACCATGGGTAAAAACAGTTGCGAATTTACACCGTACAAGTGGAGACATAAAGGACAATTGGGAAAGGATGCTTTATTGCCTGGAATGTACAGCAGACTTGTGGGAATATGCAGGCCCAGGGTATTGGAACGACCCAGATATGCTTGAAGTAGGTAACACAACAAAAGAAAATCTTTGGGGAGGGATATCTGATGTGAAAATGACTCTGGAAGAATACCGGACACATTTTAGTATGTGGTGTATGGTAGTAGCACCCCTGATTGCAGGGAACGATTTACGGTATATGTCATCGGAAATTATTGAAGTACTAACAAACAAGGAATTAATAGCTGTAAACCAGGATCTGTTGGGGATGCAAGGTAAAAGGATTAGAGATGTCGGCAAAAAAATTTTCAGATATATTATTTTCTGACCGATCAGGCATTATTGATCCATCAAGGGATGCTATCTATGCTGGGAGAGAAAGGCATTCCTCGGCACGCTGGATGAACTTAGGTTATCCTCAAAGGGCAATCCGGACGAATAATTTTCTTTATATAAGAAATTATTACCCAGAGAGGTGGCTGGCAGGTGCACCTCAACTTATTGATATGAATAAACCCGATGGACTGGGGTATATGCATGGTCTGGATGAAAATGGAAAATATACCGGAGAAGCTTATTGTGATATTGATGATGGTCCCACGAAAACATATTTAATTGAGAATATGAATAATCCTGAAGTATCACCATACTTTAAACTAGCTATGGAGAAAAGACTCGCTGAGGAACTTTTTTATATTAAGGATGATCCATATAGTTTAAAGAATCTTGCATACGATAAAGCGTATTCTGAAGATATTGAAAAAATAAGAAATAAATTGAATGAATTCCTAAAAAAAACGAAAGACCCCAGGGTCGTAGTACCTAATCCGAATATTTTTGAGAATTACCAACGATTTTTTACGGTCAGGCCATTTCCAAAACCTGACTGGGTAAAAAAGAATTGAAAAAATACATTTAATGAGATTGTGTTTGAGTCTTCGAATTCAGAATAATATTATTGATAAAGCATTTCAAAAGAAAAATCTAACTCTGTTGCGTTTTCCCCCTTTTATTGTATTTATCATATTTTATATGACTACTTCTTGTCAACAACAAAAAACAATTACTTGGAGATTGGATAACTTTATTGAAATCGATGGAATTTCTTCAATAATAATTGGTGACCCTCAACTTGAGAAAGAACAATCTTTTTCTTCATTAATATTTAATGGAATAAATGAAGGTCTAATTATACCCGTAAATCCGATTGCAGATTTTAAAAAATTCACCATTGAGGTTTTATTCAATCCATCTTCTGAAGGTAGTCCTGAACAAAGATTTGTTCATTTTCAGAACAAAAAAGGCAATCGAGGGTTAATTGAGATAAGGATTGACCAAGCCAGGGAATGGTGTCTTGATACATATTTACATCATGGAGAAATGAACAACGGAAATACTCTTATAGATTGAACCAAAAAGCATTCTTGGGAAATGAAAAATCAATTATGACACTAAATAAATAACTCATATTTTTGTGTTCTCAAACTGTCCGAGAAAATAGGAATAGGTGTCCGAGTAAAACAAGAATGGGTGTCCGAACTTGCAAGAATGTGCAGTTAACAATTGATTTACTTTAAAATGATGTTTTACATGCATTCGTTTTGTTTATTTATGGTAAGAATGATTGTTTTTTAGTAAATTCATTTTTTACTTTATGTATAACAACAAGCAGTTTTATGAAGTTAAAAAATATAGTTTTTACGGTTGTTCTTTTATTGTTAATGGCAGCTTGCAATTCGGTTCCGGATACAAATATTTCTGAAATAAAAAGCAATCCAAATATCGTTCCTGAATATTCAGGAATTACAATTCCTTTTAATATAGCATCCTTAAATTTTTCAATCGAAGAAGAGGGAGAATCATATTTTTTGAAAATTGTGGCAGAGAAAGGTACTTCCATTTCACTTTCTTCGAAAAAGGGCATTATTACTATTCCTCATAAAAAATGGAAAAAACTATTAGAGCAAAATAAAAATGGAAAAATTGACTATCAGGTTTATGTGAAAAGAGAAGGAGAGTGGAAGCAATTTGAAACATTCTCAAATCATATTTTGGGTTCAGCAATCGATCCATTTTTGTATTACCGTTTGTTGTACCCGGGTTACGAAAGCTGGACTGAGATAAGTATCGTTCAGCGTAATCTGGAAAATTTTGGAGAAAAAACAGTTGTAAAAAATAATGTAGTTGACCAGAATTGTGTGAATTGTCATTCGGTTAATCAACAAAATCCTGATAATTTTATGTTTCATATGCGGGGTTCCATGGGAGGAACATATTTCGTTTCTGAGGGCGGTTTAAAAAAGGTCAACCTGAAAACCAAGGAAATGAAGAATGGAGCAGTTTATCCGCGTTGGCATCCTTCCGGCAATTTTGTTGCTTTTTCGTCGAATAAAGTTTTTCAACGTTTTCATTCGATGGAAAATAAAAAAATAGAAGTTTCTGATATGAATTCCTCGTTGGTTTTGTACGATGTTCAGAAAAATGAAATGATGCAAATTCCGGTTGATATAAGCAAAAACTTTATGGACACGTATCCGGAATCGTCTCCTGATGGCGGTTATCTTTATTTTTGTAGGGCTAAACAAATGGAAGAAGAGTACGATTATCGCGATACAAAATATAATCTTTGTCGTGCGCAATTTAATCCCGAAATTAGAACTTTTGGTGAGCCGGAAACTATTATTAATGCAGAAGCTGAAGGTAAAAGTATTTCGTTCCCGCGTATTTCTCCCAATGGAAATTCTCTTGTTTTTACATATCATAATTATAGTTGTTTTCCCATTTGGCACAAAGAAGCCGATTTATATTCAATTAATCTGAAGGATTTTTCAACAGAAAAATTGGATGTTATTAACACAGCGGCAATATAAATAGATTACAGAGTAAATAATTTGTATATTTGCTTATGGAAAAGATGGACTTTAGGACAGTTGATAGTAAAACAAGAACAGCAATAAGAAAAAGAGCACTTCAACAAATCCAACAAGGGGTTAAAAAGAAAGTAGTGGCATT
>CAYZBC010000348.1:0-5286 GCA_964476535.1 uncultured Maribellus sp. | reverse complement strand
TAGTGCCCCTGATTACGGATCAGGAGGTTGGGGGTTCGAGTCCCTCCAGGTTCACCGGTAAAAATACAAATAATTTAAAACGAGAATCCTAATGGTTCTCGTTTTTCTTTTAGGAAACATTCCCAAACTTTTTGATTCGAAATACTTTTTATTATCCGTTAAGTTACAGTTTGTCGTTTTACCTAATATCAACAGCAATATTCAATACTCCCTTTTTTGAGGAATGTATTATCCTTCGTCCCACAGGTAAGTACCTTCCCAAAATACTTCTTCTCCTTTTTTTAATAATAGGTTTTTACCATTAATAAGATTGAAGTACGATTTGCCATAGCTGGCTGAGAAAGCTTTTTGTAATCCGTTACCCAGATTTTCGAAAACACCCAATCCTTCAGAAGTATTTAAAGTGAGTTTTAGTTGATGCTGGCTATTACTGTCAGTGAGCAAAATGGTATTAACTCCGTCGTTGGATTGGCAACTACTGTTGGTATTGATTGCTGCTGTATTTATTACTTCCGCATTTGCCATGTATTTCACCGAATCGAACAGGGCAAAATTTTGACTTTGCAGCCCATAATAACGTTGTATTATCAGATCTTCCAATGCTTCGATTTTTACATGAACATCGATTTGTCGGTTTGTTAGAATGGTGTAATGAACGGTTTCTTTTAGCAAGTTTTTATTTGTTTCAGCATAATCATATCCATGAATCAGGTTGGTTGCATATAAATCGACTTGTGTGCAATTCCGGTCAAAATTCTCACTTGTTTCTTCTCCATCAACAACGAAGCTCAACTCGTAAGTTGATGCAGTAGGCGCTCCGGTTCCGTCTCCATTCGATCCATGCCAGCCACCGGTAAATTGCTGAGGTAATCCTTTGTTTACATTTTCTTCGGAACAAACGAAATACGGCCCAATCCAGTCGGTTCCTGACTTAAACTGATTAGAAATTATGCCCTGTTTGTGGTCTGTTAAATCAGAAAAATAGCTTACCTGAGCAATTCCAAATAACTGATTAACTCCGCAGGGATAGAAACTGACTTCCATATTTTTGTTTTCAGTAAAAAAACCAACATGAATGTGTCCTTCATAGTTTTTTACTTTCATTGGAGTATCTGGTTCAAATTCAGTTTCCTTCTGGCAGCTGGCAAATAAAGACAGCGTAAGAAATGTACCGATAGCAAAAAAATATCTCATATTAATTAATTTTCATAGTGCTGTATTTGAAAATATTGAATACATTTTTTTAATGATTCGCTTACGAACTACCTTTTTCCTGTAAACTCAATAATAATCTCTTTCTGATTTTCACTTCCTCTGAAATTCCAATTCTTGAATAATAATCAAGGTAGAGGTAACAAAATAAAGAAATGAAGATGTTTATTAATGCCTAAAAGGATTGTAGCTGGTTTGTATCAATGTTTCAAAAAGTTGTACTTTTTTAATTGCTTATACAATTCTGTCGAATCCGGGTGTCCGGCAAACACATCAGTTCCAGGTTTATTAATCATTCCAGTGTATTGATAAATAAATATTTTATCGACAAAAGGCGAGACAGCTTCCAGTTGTTTTATTATTCTTTCGGGCGAACCAGGCAGCAATGCACTTTTGTAAACATCTCCTTCAAAAGCAAAAACTTCTACATCGGCCCAAAGTTTTGCCCGACCTGCCTTTTTATGAACTTTATATAACTGTTCGTAGAATCTACCACTTTCTTCTGGTTTTGTTTTTTGCACGCCTACTTCATCCTGATAAGCAATAAAATCCACATCAAGTTCTTCCAGTTGTCTTACATAATTTTCGTCTGCTTTTACATTTCGGGTGCCATACGGTGCAATTAAGGTTTTTGCTTTTGGTGTTAATTTACGTGCTTCGGCCGATGAGGTATTTACATAATTAATAAACACATCGTCGAAATGCCCGTGAATACCAGTTTCGTTCGGATAATACCATCCGTAAAAGCTTTTATGATGAGCGTATTTTTCGGCCACTTCATTCATACATTTTGCTCTCAGCGTATTGGTTGCCTTATCTTTCATAAGAAACATTGGATTGTACCAATCACCCACAAATCCGTTGCTGATAAAAAAACGGATTCCGTATTTATCAGCTGCTGTTAATACTGCTTCCAGAGGATCGTCGCATCCCAGGGTATGTTGAGGCATCAGTTTTGATGGATAAAAACTTTTATCGTAAATGGTTACATCTAATAATACCAGATAACGAATACCGGCATCGGCAACCTCTTTGACTTTGTGTTCCCACTGTTGGGTTGAAAATTTTTCCAGCGTTAAATCCCAGTATTTCCCTTCAACAGCAGAATGATGCTGAAATTCGAACCACGAACCTTCGATGGTTTTAATGGTAGATTTTTTTCGAACTGCTGCCAGAAGTTGAGACTGAAAAGCCAGAGAAAGGGCAGCAGCTCCGGCTGTTTGTATAAATTTTCTACGATACATAGTATGATAAATTAATTTATAGGATTTCTGTTTTTCCGAATGCTGAATTTACGTGATTATTTTCAATTTTAACAGTCCATACTTTACTGTACAAATAGTTGTTGGGTTGCCCTGTCGAAATAGTTGATACATTGTTTAATATCGGGTACGGAGTTTTCCCAATTGTATTCATATTCAATGGAAAACAGGCCCTTAAAATTTTGACGTTTTAGTTCTTTCAAAATTTCATCAACCTTACAAACACCCGTTCCCCAAATTACATCGTGTTGTTCGGTCTCGCCTTCTACCTTTTCTTTTACATCTTTAAAATGTAACATTTTCAGACGACCATTATACTTTTTCAAAGCTTCTATCGGATTAATACCCATTCGTGTCCAGTGTCCCACATCGGCACAAGCGCCAATACGGTTACTGAGTCCTTTTACTGCGTTTAAAAACAACCACGGCTCCCAGTAATTCGAAGGTTTTGGATGATTGTGAATAGCGACATCAATCTTAAATTGATTGGCTAATTGATCAATGTATTTCAAATCGGCGTATTCAGGCTCACAGGTAATGGTTTGGATTCCCATGGCCGAAGCAAATTCGAAGAGTTGTTTCCATTCGGCTTGGTTCTGGCAAATAACTACACCGCTGGCAATTATTTTTACATCTTTTGATTTTGCGTAGGCAAGCACTTTCTTCTGTGTTGCTTTATCCATTTTAAAATCCATAGAACCTTCAATGTCTGTACCCAAAGGTTGTCCGTAATACACTTCAATAAATTTCAGATCCAATTGTTGTGCTTTGTCAATTGATTCCTGTAAACTGAACTTGTGAAAGGTGTACGCCTGAACTCCTAATTTCCAATCCTGTTTTTTAGCTTTGGTTGATTTTGCTGAAAGAGTGATAGAAAAGAACATTGATAAAATTAAAATAGTGAAACAAAAATTTTTCATGATAAATATTGTAAGATAACGATACGTTTTTTTAATGGATTTATTACCGTATTTCGGCATTTGATTTTATTCCTGAAAAAATGGATTAATACGCGCTTTGAGTGCATCCTGAACGGCTCCATCCCAATAAAAAATAATCGGGTAAATGTCCTTGAATTCAGAAAAGGCAGAAACATATTCATTATAGCGAACAACATCGTCAGCATAATTATTTGGAGGAACCACTTTCCAGCTAAGTTCAACTTCGGCGCCAACAATAGTTTTTGAAGTTTTTGCAATCACCGGAATACCATCGTGATAACAAACTGCTTGTTTTAAAATGCTTTGCCGAACGGCTAACAGATTTTCAGGAATGGTTTCATCAAAATAATAATGTGGTTGAATAACTACGTAATCGAAAATATCAGTTGTGTTTACTACATATCCTAATTGTTTAATTATTTTTTCAGAATATGTTCCATATCCATAATAGGGTATCCACAGAAATTTGGTGTTTAGATCTTTGTGCACTTTGTTTGAAAGATCAGTCATCAGTTTGATACATGAATTTGAATCAATATTGCTAAAATCAACTTCTCCGTAAACCGATTCCTGATTCATATAAACACCTCCAATATTCGTGTTCCATGTTGTATTTCCAATTAGTTGGCGACAAAAACTCAAATAGTTATATATCGGTTCAAGACTCGAAGCCGCAAGTTCAAAGTTGAGCGATGAAATCCCCGGTGTTCCGACCCAAATTTTCACAGTGTTATCTCTTGAAACAATCTCATTTACAACTTTTGCTATAAAAGGAGCCAGTTGCTCTTTATATCCTTTTTCAGTTGCGCCATAATATTCGGCTTCTTTGGGAATGATAATAAAATCAGTAACGGGAGAATCGGCAATTGCCTGCCAGTCAGCATCATTAAATGTTTCGGCCTGCCCAACAAAAATGCAAATTCCTTTTATTGGTGGTGACACTGTTGTGCTATCTACTGAATCAGGTTTTATTATACGAAGCGAATCCATTTCCTTCGAACGATTGTTGCACCCTGCAAAAATAAAAATATATATTATCAGTATTAACTTAAATAGTCTCATATACTTCGTTGTTTAATTCTTTTTTATGTGTTCCGGTTTCAGTTGAAATTTAGTTTTTCTGTTTTGTGATTCTATCGTTTTCCAATTACTTTATTTGCCCGATTAGAATTAATTTCTACTTTTTGAGCTTCATCTTTTTTCGTTTAATAATTATTGCCGCCAATCTGTCCATCAGTTTTTTATCTTTTGGATTTTGCGATTGTGAAAATTGATAGATCGCGGCACTCCCTTGATAGTAAGCCATCGATGCATTTTTGAATACTTTGTGGTTTTCGAATGCAGTGATGTAACTAACCAGACGATCATGTTTACTTCCTTTTACATCAGCCAAAGCACTTTCATCAAATTCCATTTCGAGACCCATGTTTGTGCCATTTGCAAATGCGCAAACTGCATCAAGGCGTTCGTCGCTGATAGTTTTTTTAAAAAAGTGATTGGGTTGAATGTATGCAAAATCAAATTTATCTGTTTTCCAGTTATCAAATCCTGGAGCCCGCCAGTAGGGAATCCAGTAGAATTTTAGATTTTTTGAGCGAATATAATCTCCAACCTGAACCAAAATGTCGGAGTAAGGTGCATCGTTTTCAGGAACCCAATAAAAACCTTCAAGGTCAAGGTGTTGATAACCTTCTTTTTTGTAACGATCAAGGAACCGATCAATGTACCACTGACATGCAGCAATACGATCTTCGTTTTTGGTAAAATCCAAAACATGATCGAGACTGCCCCAATCTTTTTGCCCTTTTACAGGAGCAGGGATACCTACAAGTAATTTATGTTTAAAACCTGGTTTTCCAATTTCTTTTATT
>CAYZBC010000347.1:0-5335 GCA_964476535.1 uncultured Maribellus sp. | reverse complement strand
AATTTTGTTATCTATTACCCCGGAGTTACCCGCGGTATATTGTTTTCTATTTTATGTTTTTTGCAATTTTGTCGATAATAATTTCGGCAGCTTTTATTAAAATTGTTTTTGTTTCCAAATTAACATCCGTTACACTGTCTGTTAAAACTTCGCCACCCAGATCAACAAAGGGTTTTGGTCCCATCATGTTTTCTTCAACACCGTTAAGGCTATGGAAAATGTATGGTATTCCGCACGGAACCAAACCTTTTTCTTCTTCCTTAAACATTAACATCGATTTGTCGGGATAAGTTTTTTTCGCAGTTACTCCTGTAATGATGCCAGCAGGGCCAGCTCCTATAATAATAACATCGTAATGTTTCATTATTTTAAATTAGGTAGTTGATTTTTTTTGCTTATTTGATAAAATAAACCTCTGTCTTGTTTTACAGTAGTTATTCTATTTTCGCTATCTAATACATCGAGGTATTTATTTACTTCATTAATGTGTCTTCCCAGAATTTGGGAAAGGTCGATGAGTGTACACGGTCTCCTGGATATCGTTTCTAATATTGCTGTTTCAATATCTTTCCTGTACGACTTAATCTTTTTTCTGTTGGGTGCGGGGGCAATTATTATGGCATTCTCTAAATTCCAGTAATCAATAATTGTTTGTAATTCAGTATTACTTGCAGCGCGTAATTTTTCAACTGTTCCCGGGCGGTCAAGTGTATTTAATTGAATTACATCCGGATTAATTCTAAGAATTGCTTCCTTTAAACTATCCAGCTCTTTCTGCTCGTCGTTATATCCGGGAATTATAAGTACTTCTAAATTTATTTTTCCTGAATATTCGTTTCTAAAATCGACAATTCCCTGAATGTGGCTGTTTACATTTAGTGATTTATGGGGGATATTTATTTTGCGAAAAACACGTTCGCTTGCTGCGTCTAACGAGGGCAAAACAAGGTCGGCTTTTAACAGTTCTTTTCTAACCTGTTTATCATTAAACAAAGTACCATTTGTTAAAACTGCCACCGGAATATTTGGGTAATTTGTTTTTATAAAACCTAATATTTTTCCAATTCCTGAATTTAAAGTGGGTTCACCAGCTCCTGAAAATGTAATATAATCGGGTGCCGGATTCTCTTTCAAAAAGTGGTTTAATTCAATATAAATCTCATCAACAGGGACGTATTCCTTGCGCTCGGTGGTAAGATTTGTAGTTCGACCACATTCACAGTAAACACAATTTAATGTACAAATTTTGTGTGGAACCAAATCAATGCCAAGCGACATTCCTAACCTTCGCGAGGGGACCGGGCCAAAGAGGTACTGGTACATAAAATTCAATTTTAAATCGCGACTAATAATAATTTGCAGTTTTATCTAAGGACAATAGACCTTACTAATGAATCAAATCGTTATTTGTCTAATAAATTATTATTTCTACATTCAGTTTTGCAAAATCTTATCCCAAATAGAATAAAATTCTTTGCTGATATTTTCTTCAGGAACATATTCTACTATGGTTTTTCCGTGAACCATTGATTCTACCATTTTTGTGTCGAAGGGCAAATTGCCTATTAATGGAATGTTGTTTTTGATTAAATAATCTTCTACTTTCCTGGTAATTTCTTTATTAATATCGAATTTATTTATCACTGCAAGCAGAGGAATATTAAAAGTATTAACCAATTCGACTAAACGTTGCGCATCGTGCAATCCCGAAAGAGTTGGCTCGATTACCAATAATACTGCATCGGCTCCGGTAACGGAAGCAATGGCAGAGCAACCAATTCCGGGAGGGCCATCGTTAATAATAAATTCGGCATTTGTTTTTGTGGCAATTTCTCTTGCTTTTTGCCTGACTTGGGTGACCAGTTTTCCTGAGTTTTCTTCGCCCGGTCCCATTTTTGCGTGAACAAGTGTTCCAAATCGGGTATCGGAAACAAACCACTGGTTGTTTAAATTATGAATAGATTCGATGGCATTTTCAGGGCAAATACGTTCACATAATCTGCACCCCTCGCATTGAAGTGGGTTCACTTCCAATTGTTCGGAAGAATTTGAATGAATGGCGTCGAAATGACAATGCTCCTCGCACAAACCACAATTGGTACAAATTTCAGGGTTAATCACCGCAACAGTCCCACTGTCGAAATCGTACGTTTCTTTTATTTCAGGATTAAAAATCAGATGTAAATCCGCAGCATCAACATCGTTATCGCAAAACACGGTGTTTTTTGCAAGCGATGCAATTGCTGCTGCAACGCTTGTTTTTCCGGCTCCACCCTTCCCGCTTAAAATAGTAATCTCTTTCATACGAATAATGTTCTATTCATTAATTTTTCAGCAATCTCGCGGTAAGTCGTTTCAATTTCAAACGGAATATCTTTAAGAATATCACCCGATGCATAACTGGCTGCATATTCTTTTGCAAAAGGAATATTCCCCAACAATTCGATATTGTTTTCTTTGAGAAACTTATAAACTTCGTCGGAACCCAATCCGGCTTTGTTTACAATTACACCAAAAGGTTTGTGTAAATCTTTCAGCATTTCCACTGTAATTTTTAGGTCGTGCAGCCCAAATGGAGTGGGTTCGGTAACAAGAATTATGTAATCGGCATCGGAAACTGTTTCCACAACCGGACAACTGGTTCCGGGAGGGGCATCGTAAATAATTATGGAACTATTTTGAGATACCTCTTTTTTTACCTCTTTTATTAGCATGGTTTGCATGGGTGAACCTATCTCCAGCCGGCCTTCGGTAAATCCATTTCCAATTCCCGTGTCGAAATGAGAAATTACTCCCAGAGGTTGAGGATATTCAGTAATTGCTCCAAATTCGCAAGCAACGCTGCATGCTCCACACGAATGACATAAATCATTATTCACCTCTGCAAATCCGAGATTTTTAACAATTGTGATTGCATTAAATTCGCACCACTCCACACATTTTTTGCAAAAAGTGCAGACTTCCACATCAATTTTTGGAATAAGTTGGTGAACTTCTTTTTTTTCTACCAATTTTAGATCGTGAAAAAAAATGGCATCGTTTGGTTCTTCAACATCGCAATCTACCAACCGAATATCTTTATAAAAATATTTTTCTATTGTTCGGTAAAGATTTACCGAAACGGTTGTTTTTCCTGTGCCGCCTTTTCCGCTTGCAACTGCAATCTTCATTATTTTTTGTTTAATATTTTATTTTTTTGGGAATAAAAAGTTATTGTTGAAGTGGTGTTGCAAATACCCGAATTAGTGGTCGCAAAGATTATCACCCGTTTTTAACTGGTTGTTTAAATAGTTTTCAACCAACTCTTTAGATGTTCCGGAAGCAACTCCCATAAATACTTCAATTTTATTCTGTGCGAATAAATTTTGCGCTTGTTGACCCATTCCGCCAGCAATAATTACTTCAACACCCTGGTCGGCTAAAAATTTTGGATAAACTCCCGGTTGATGAACAGGAGGTGTAACCATCTTTTCACTAATTATTTGATTGTCTTTTGTTTCAACAATAGCAAATTTTTCACAATGACCAAAATGAGCCGTTATCTGGCCATTTAACATAGGAATTGAAAATTTCATATTATTTTTCTTTTAAATTGTTTAATATAATTAAATACGGTTTTATTTTTAATTTCTTGTCTTTCTCTACCTATTGGCGAAAGGTAATTTGAGATTATTATTTTTTATTTAGCAATTCTTCTCTTACCATTGTGTGCCCACAATCGGGGCATTTTAAAGTTGTGCATTTAACACCGGCTTGGTGAGGTATTTTTGCGCCACATTTAGCACAAACGCAAAGACCGCCGACACCAAAAGAGCCTCCTTTATTTCGTCCACGTCCACCGCCCTGACCTAAGCCACGACCTTGTCCCATGTTTATTCCTCTTTCTTGACTATTCATCTCTTTTGTCTTTTATTTCAATTTATAAAAAGATGGAATAACTATAACTTATGGATATTCCATCTTAGCAATTTCAACTTTCTTTCGTTTTCGAAAGTTTGTCTTCTAGCAAAGACAACTGATTTTTGAGTGTATTTATCTCATTCTCAATAATTGTCTTTTCTGAAGTTTCTCTGAGGGGTTCAAGGTTCTGGTTTTGGAAGCCATGTTTATATCCAAATCCATAACCCAATCCCAATCCCATTCCGCGGTTGCGGTTAAATCCTCCTCTGAATCCTCTTCCAAGTCCTCTTCCCGAATTAAAGCGTACATCATTTTCCGGGTAGTCGTTGCTTGCGCACGCTCCCATTCTTCTGCCCGTCATTGGACCTTGTCCGGCGGGTCCTGTTCTGTCAATTCCTGGCATCTTGTTTTTGTTATTAAAATTAAATTCCTAAAATTTTGTCATCAATCCTAAATCCTGAATTAATGGCAATTGCATAATTTGTTAAGAGTAGCTTCTCGGTAACAATTTTTACTATCAAAGCTATTTGATCATTTATTTTGTATTCCTGCAAGTCATCATTTTGTTGTTTTAGAGTCTAAAATATTGTTTGCATCCAATTCTACTGATTCGTTCCATTTTCTCGAAACTTGTTCGCAAAAAGAAAATCATACCTGAAATGAAAAATATTTTAACTTTTTTAGCATCCCAATCAACTAAAATTGTTTTATTTTAGTTTTGAGTCTTATTAATTATCTCCTGAATGGTTTTGCTACTTTCATCTAGAATGATCATTTGGATTTTAAATCGTTCCAGTAATGATTTTGCTTTTGGTCCAAAATCTCCTGAAATAACTTTTTTTACTCCAAGTTCTGCAACTTTTTCAGCGGTTCTTGTTCCAGCTCCACCTTGCGCATTTATGTTCTCATTCTCAATGAATTCTGATTCTTTTGTCTCAGGATTGTACACACAAAACCAGGCTGCTCTTCCGAATCTTAAATCCAATTTCGAATTCAAACTGTTTCCTGTTGATGTAATTAGCATTTTCATATTTAACATTTGTTGTATTTATATACCTAGTAATCAGTTGCAAATATACGATCTATATTTGTGATAAACAAATCTATAGTGAACAAATGTTCTAAAGTGAGATTTGGAATAATTGTTTTAAATAAGGTTTGATTTATTAATTACGGGTTTTAAAAGAAATTATTTATCGTCTTAAATTATTCTTTTGTTTGTGTATAAGTGTATGATAATAAATTATATAGGATTATTTTTGCCGGTTAGAAATCTAGTTCTAAAAGTTATTCATATTACTTGAAATCTTTTGTTAGAATATAATTTCAAGAATAATTTCAAGAATAATTTTCGATAAAAATTTGAAAATAAAAATTAATGGGGTCATCAGATACTAAGAATTATTAAAAGAGAGGTTAATAGTTTTTTCAATAA
>CAYZBC010000346.1:0-5338 GCA_964476535.1 uncultured Maribellus sp. | reverse complement strand
TTATCAGATTACGAAAAACCGTATGAAGCAGTTGGTTTGCGTAAAAATGGGACAGTATTTCCGTTGCGTTTAGATGGCAGAATTATTCCGTACAAAGGAAAAATGGTTAGAACAGTTGAATTTAGAGATGTTACCGAACAAAAAAAAGCCGAACAATTACTATCAGAAAGTGAGTTTCTTTTAAAAGAAACACAAAAGATAGGTAAAATGGGTGGGTGGAGTTACGATGTAGAAAGCGAACAAATGGCTTTTACCGATACTATTTATGAGATTTATGGGAAAAAATTTTCAACTGCCGAAGAAGGAAGCCTATTCTATCATCCGGATGATAAAGAAATAGTTTGGAATTCATTTTCAGAAGCAATCACAAAACAAAAACCGTATGATTTGGAAGTAAGGTTTATAAATGCACAAGGCGATAATTTATTTGTGAGGACTATTGGACAACCTGTGATTAAAAACGGAAAAGTTGTTACAGTATATGGTAATTTGGTAAATATTACCGAACGGAAAACAGCAGAACTGAAACTTAAAGAAAGTGAATTCAAGTTAAGAGAAAGTAATAATACGAAAGACAAATTCTTCTCAATAATAGCCCACGATTTAAAAAGCCCGTTTAATTCCTTATTAGGTTTTTCAGATATACTGTTGGAAAATTATAATGAATATGATGAAGCAAAACGTAAAAAAATAATTAAACTACTCAATAAAAGTGCAAACAGTGCATTCAGATTGGTAGAAAATTTGCTTACATGGTCGCGGTCGCAATCGGGGCATATTGAATTTTTACCAGAAAAATTGCACGTAAAAATTACATTATTTGAAATTATTCAACAGCTACAAACACAGGCAGATAAAAAGTATATTTCAATTTCGGATTCAATTTCTGAAAATGATATAATTTTTGCCGATGGAGATATGATTGCTACTGTATTAAGGAACTTAATCTCAAATGCTATAAAATTTACAAACAATAATGGAAAAATTTATATAACATCTAAAAAACAAGCCGATAATAATTTTCTTGAAATTTCGGTTGCCGATACAGGCGTGGGTGTTCCCAAAGATAAAATTGATGATTTATTCTGTATAGACAAAAATATATCGACAAAAGGGACAGAGAATGAAAAAGGAACAGGTTTGGGTTTAATACTTTGCAAAGAATTTGTAGAGAAACACGGCGGTAAAATTTGGGTTGAAAGTGAAGAAGGAAAAGGTTCAATATTTTATTTTACCCTTCCATATCAAACCTAAACGGTAAAAGAAAACAGTGCCGAAAATGAAATTTTGCTTCCAGTTGAAGATGCCTCGATTAACAAGCTGAAAATATTAATTGCCGAAGATGATGAAGCACCAGAAATGCTAATCACTGTTGCTGTCCAAGAAATTGCAAAAGAAACTATCAGTGTAACAACAGGAAGAGAAGCTGTAGAAGTGTGCCACAATAGTCCCGACATAGATTTGGTACTTATGAATATTCAGTTGCCCGAAATTGACGATTATAAAACTACAAGGTAAATACACAAGTTTAACAAAGAAATAGTTATAATTGCACAAACAGCCTTTAGATTATATGGCGATAAAGAAAAAGCAATTGCTGCCGGCTGTGATGATTATATTGCAAAACCAATAAAAAAAGATTTATTGATTGAACTAATTGGAAAGTATTTTAATGAAAAGGGTAATAGATAAATTACATTTACAATTCGTAGTGTTCAGAACCCCAAAAGAACATTTTTTTTTCTCAGAACTTATTTAACTGGAGTTAAATAAGTAATTTATTTACATACCAATATCCCTATTCCATGTAAGGTATTTAGTTTGTTATTTTCAGTGTTTTTCACTGTTCTTTTCAGAATATATCACTGCAATTAAATGGAAAATTATATCGTACTTTGAATTGTAATTAAAACAAGACATTTAAGGAAAATATTTAAAATATGATGGAGGATAAAATTAATTTGAAGTTAGTTTTGTTCTCAAATACAAACCCAATTGTAAAATCAAAGTTTAGTTTAAAATTAAGAATGTTATTAGAATCATCCCGGTTAATTTCCGGGATTTTTTTTGTTGTAGAAAATACTATTCACTTTTTTGTTTTCCCAAATACTGTTTTTAACTCAATTTCCCAGATATTATTCCAAATGATTAACAAAGAAACAGCAGTGATTCATGACAATATACATTGGCTTGCAAGGATTTTCCCGGCATAGCCTAATCTCTGCTTTCATTTTACGGTATTTCAGTTCCTCCTTGCCGGTCGTGAATTTGATTGGGGTGAGCTTTGCTTTTGGCACCTTCTTCCATCTTATTATGAATTGGGTTGAGATACCTTTTAACACCTGGAACATGGCTGAATTTGCCATCGGATTTTTTGGCGGGATTGGTTTGGCGTATGATATTTTTAGTTCAAAATGGCCGGAGAACAGCAATGCGCCAAAAACATGGGAAAACATTTCAGCCATACTAGTAGTACTTGTAATAATCCCAGTAATTATTTTTCGTGAAAGTTTTTCTTACAGAATGTTTATGGAAAAATATCAACAGCTTCCCAATACAGAAACCATCGTATTTTCATATACAACCACAGCAGCAATTTTAATAACGTTATTAATAATTGTTAGCTGGTATATTTTGGCCAAATCAAATTTTCAGCTCACAAAAAAAATAGTTTTGCAACTTTTTATTATGTACTCTGTTTGTTACTACGTATTGAGCTATATAGCAACCGGTTTATTTATGGGAACATTTTTAAGCAATTCAAATCATCATCTTTATTTGGTTAACATTGCTGCCATTGCCCTTTTAATTGGCAAAGAAAGAGACATATTTTCAAAAATTCCTTCACAAAAAATCGATACAAACCGATGGTTAATACTTATCTTTATTCTTTTTATTTCGGTTGCTGCAATGGCATGGTTGTCAATTGGGCTACACGACGAGACAGGACCTTTGTACGATAGATTTCCAATGGGATAGAAATATGAGAGGAGTAAATAGGAAAATGTGTGATTGAAAGAATGCGTGAATGCTTATTATAATTAATTTTAACAAAACCAGCTTTAAAACAAATACCTTTAGTAAATAAACATGAATCTTACTTCAATAAATACCTTAACCGCAATCCTGATACTTGCTGCTACATTGTTCGGATGCCAATCACAAAAAAAGGAAAAATCAGATGAATCCATCAATAATCCACAAAAGCCCAACATCATTTACATAATGACCGACGATTTAGGTTACGGTCACCTGGGATGTTACGGACAGGAACTAATTCAAACACCACACATCGACAAATTAGCAAGCGAAGGAATGCGATTTACACAGGCTTATTCAGGATGTTCACTATGTGCTCCTGCACGTTCCACTTTAATGACCGGGACACACGCCGGACACACGCCGGTTCGTGGAAACGGAGGTGGAGTTTCGTTAAGAGAGGAAGATGTTACGGTTGCTGAGGTTTTAAAAATGGCTGGATACAAAACAGGACTGTTTGGCAAATGGGGTTTAGGAGAAACAGGAACTTTGGGAATTCCAAACAAACAGGGTTTCGATGAATTTTTCGGTTACCTGCACCAGTTGCATGCCCAGTTCTATTATCCCTATTTTTTGTGGAAAAACGAAACAAAGTATATTATTCCTGAAAATGCCGATGACAGATGTGGAGCTTATTCGCACGACTTAATCATGGAAAAGGCTTTTGAATTTGTAAAAAAGAATAAATCAGAACCTTTTTTCCTGTACCTCCCAATTGCCATTCCACACCACGAATTTGTAGCTCCGGAGTCTGCGATGGAACAATACCTGGGCAAATTTGAAGAGCACCCAATTCCTCACTGGCGCGATGGTTATGCATTGCCTGACGAACCACGTGCTACAATGGCTGCCATGATTTCGTACATGGATAAAGGAATTGGTGAATTGATGGTACTTTTAAAGGAATTAGAATTAGATGAAAACACTTTGGTAATTTTCACTTCCGATAACGGAGCAGCACACGGGCCACTCTCTGACCCCGAGTTTTTTAATGCCAGCGGCCCACTTAGAGGATTAAAAGGTTCGATGTATGAAGGTGGTATTCGTGTACCAATGATTGTACGTTGGCCTGGCAAGATTGAAGCGGGCACCGTGAACCACCATATTACCTACTTTCCCGATGTGTTACCGACTTTGGCAGAAATTGGAAATGCCACTAAACACGTTCCTGAAAAATTAGATGGAATTTCTTATCTTCCAACCTTATTGGGACTGGAGAACCAGGTGCAGCATGATTTTTTATATTGGGAAGATTCACAATACCAGCGTGAAGAACCATTTATGGCAATTCCCGGGACTCTGGAACAAGCGGTATTAATGAAAAAATGGAAAGCAGTAAAAAATTCTCCCGATACTGAGATAGAACTGTACGATCTTTCAAAAGATATTGGAGAACAATACAATGTGGCAGAAAATTTCGTTGAAGTTGTAAAAAAAGCAGAATGGCTAATGAAAACGGAACATGAGAATGCACCTCCACAAGTTGACATTACAGCTGAGGAAGCACAAAAATTATATATACCGGAAGTATTTTGCAGATAATATTTTCTTGAAGGGAGCCATCATTAATTTACGTAAAAAGCAAAAATAGAACCATAAACAAACAATTTAAATTCAATCCAACTTATTTCGTTTTAACTAAAAATCAATAAAATGCGAAAGTCATATTTTAGTCTGATTATAATTATCACATTCCTTTCAGCTTGCACGCCAAAACCACGAATTACCCCCTATGATTTACAATGCGAGGCCAAAACAAATCCAACAGGAATCGCCACTACCAAACCCGAGTTCAGTTGGAAAAATGATGCCAGCTTGAATAATTCAAAACAAACTGCCTGGCAAATGCTTGTGGCCACATCCCCTACTCTGCTGAAAAAAGGCAAAGCTGATATCTGGGATTCAGGAAAAGTATTGAGTTCAAAATCAGTATGGATACCTTACGAGGGACAAACATTACAATCGCGCTCGGTTGCTTACTGGAAAATTAAAGTCTGGGATCAAAACAATTCCGATTCAAATTGGAGCGAAACACAATCTTTTTCTGTTGGACTAATAAATTCTGATGATTGGAAGGGAGAATATATCGGTATGGATTCACTGAATGCTGAATTTAATTCGCCTTTTCTAAGAAAAACATTTGAACTGAATGAAAAATATGATGAACTCTATTTGCATGTCAATTCACTTGGTTATCATGAAATATATGTCAACAATCAAAAAGTTGGCGACGCGGTTTTAGCTCCGGCAGAATCACAGTTTAATAAACGGTCATTCTCTCTTTCATATGATATTTCAT
>CAYZBC010000345.1:0-5342 GCA_964476535.1 uncultured Maribellus sp. | reverse complement strand
CAGATTCATTTCCAACTATTATTTCCAAAATTTCCGGAACATCTGCCAGTTCTCCAAATTCGTCGAAAGTTGGAACACAACTGATGGCGAAGAAAATAATGACTATTAATAAACTAAATATGTATTTCATTTTTATTGTATTTATCAGTTAAACAATATTAGTTCCACCCAAATAATTGTTTCAGATTTGGATTTACCGTTGTATGCGTTTCAGGTATTGGTCGATAGTAATATTTGGGCGCAACAAAATTTCCCCTATCTTTTACTGACTCAATATATCCCTGATTATCTCCACTAATATAGAAAGAGCCATCACTATCTTGCGCTCCAACCCGGTAATAGATAAGGGTTTCACCAATTGAGTTTACTTCTTTATCGCCTGCTCCCGGAATTGATTCACTTAAATCGAGCAATACAATATCTTCGACACCATCGCCGGTTATGTCGTATTTTCCCAAGCTAGGGAAATACAATCCACGAGGTTCAGCTTCAAGAATTTTACCAGCTTCCCAGCGCATCAAGTCATCGTATCGGTAGCCTTCTAATGCCATTTCAATTCGTCGCTCGCGACGAATTTCAAGAATTTCTTTCCATTGTGAATTAGATTTGACATTCGGAAATCTGGCTTCCTGAATCGGATCAACTACCGGATCCATATTTAGGTGCGGTATTCCGACCCGGTCGCGTAATTTATTAATTGAATTATTTAAATCTCCTTGTGACAATTCACCCAATTCAGCCCTTGCTTCAGCATAAATTAATAGCATTTCAGCAAAACGAATTGAAGGAAAATCTACGCCATTTTGAATGGTTTGGTCGGTACTGTTCACAAAACCTTTAATTTGGTGGTAGCCAGTGAAATTCTTTTGTAGTTGTTGCTTATAGATTCCTCCACCTTGCGAATAAGTTCCGGTATTAATTAATTCCCACCCCGGAAAGGCATAGGTTTGTTTAAGCCTTGGATCACGATTTTCAAACTCCTCAATAAACGAATTTGTTTCAGGACTTGCTTGCGATGAGTAATAGGAACCGTCGTTCATGAGGTAAGCCTGCAACAAATCCTTGGAAGGGCTGACTTCATAATTTCCCAATATCCAATCCCCCCAACCACTGTTCTTTACTTCATCTTCAGAAGAATTTGCGAAAATAATTTCCGGATTTGAAGTTAAATTCTGGCTAATAAAGAGGCTGGAATAGTCTGATTGTATATTCCCTGTTGAATAAATACTAAAGCTACCGTTGTCCATTATCTCCTTTGCCGCATCACGTGCAATTTCCAGATATGTGTTTGCAGATGATTGCAACTCCAATTCCGAATGATATTTTCTAAAAGTTCCTTCGTGTAACGCATGTCGGGCTTTATAGGCCAGAACTACCCATTTATTTACAGCACCAACGGGCTGATCTGTTTTTACATTTTGACTTGCGAATTCGTAATCTTCAAATATCTTTTGAACAACCATGTCTCTCGGATCACGACCTTTAAAGAGGAGTTCTTCGTTGGAAGTTCCAATAACCTGATCGTACCAGGGAACGTCGGAAAATCGTTTTACCTTTTCCATATAAAAACGGGCCCGGAAGAATCTTGCCAAGCCTTCATAATGCAAAAGAAGGTCTTCCGAAACATCTGCTTTTCTAAAATTTTCGAGGAAAAGGTTAATATTCCGCAGGGTTTCCCAGTCCCAACCTTCGGTAATAGTTGCTGAAGAAGGATTGCTACTAAGCATTATGTTTTTTAATTCGGTACTACCGGTATTTGCTGAATTGTCGGTTGTAAGATAACCGTCATCGCCATATGCGTCCACATCAGTGAAATTGTAGAAATTGTAGATGAACATTTTTAGATCTTCTTCACTTTTAAAGAAGTTCTCAGTTCCGATGGAGGTTTCCGGGAATCTGTCCATATAGTCATCATTACATGCTGAAAACAGTATGATGAGTGTAATGCTAAATATTGAAATTATTTTTTTCATGTTATCTTTTTTTCTTATTAATGAAGATTAAAAATCAATGTTTACACCAAATGAATACTTTCTTTGGAAAGGATAGGCATAACCATGTCCATCGTCAGTTACTGCTTCCGGATCAAAATAATCACTTACTTGCGACCATTCAGCAATATTTTCTCCACTTACAAAGAATCTGACTCTTTCGATATTGATCTTCTGTGTTAAGGATTTTGGCAGCGTATAACCAACCGTAATATTTTTTATACGAATGTATGCCGCACTGAGCAAGTACCCTGTTTGAGGAGTTGCAAGCCCCTTTGACTCGTTTAGTCCTTCACCCAGGTTTCGGTCTGCTAACCATGCTTGTAAAATCGGATATTGGGCATCAAGATTAGCATCAGCCAATCCTGCATCGATATATGCTTGCGAGTGTTTTGCCATGTCAATATCACTATCGGCAGTAGGTCGGTAAAAATCCATTAGATGTTCGTATCCACCAGAGTATGGTTGCTGGTAAAAACCCCAGTAAAGGTAGTGGCGCGGATAGTAATCTTTTTTAGCAATTCCTTGTACAAAAGTTCTTACATCAAAACCATTCCAATCGAAACTAAGGTTTAATCCAAAACGGAAACGAGGAGAAGTGTTGCCAATAATTTTTGCATCTTTTGGATCATCAACGGTATATCCTTTTTCAATTATACCATTTCCATCCTGATCGATATATTTTGGCCAACCCGGAACAATTGACAGTGCACCCCAGGGAATTAATTGTGTTTCGTCGAGTGCCTGAGTTTCTTCTATAGTTGTGTAAATTTCATCGCTTTCCAGACCCCAAAGTTCACCAAATTCTTGACCGATATAATATTGGCTAAGGTTTTTATTTGGATTATCGAAATCGGTAATCCAGGCGCGACTGTCGGACAATATAAACCTGGTATTAAAATTGAAAGGTTTGCCCGCCAGATTAAAATTATCTTTGTAGGTAAGTGAAAGTTCCCAGCCATTGGTTTGAAGATCGGCTGCATTTTCCAGGGGTTCTTCTGCACCTAAAACATCAGGAAGGTCTCTGCCAAGTGTTAACATGCCTGTTGTATTTCTTTGATAAACATCAACAGCCGCAAACAATTTATCTTTTAGTAAACCAAGGTCAACACCAAAATTCACGGTAGAAACCGTTTCCCAGCTATAATTATCGGAAACAAGCTGTGGAGGCGATACCCGTTGTGGCAATTCCCCATTAACGAGGTATTCTGCCTGCGATGGATTCATTGTTGGAATATAACCATAAGTTGAAACATTTTGGTTTCCCAAGGATCCGTAGGATCCACGTATTTTAAATGTACTTATAACATTTTCGATTGAACGCATAAAATCTTCACGATCGATACGCCAGGCAGCCGATGCTGAAGGGAAAAAACCAAATCGGGTTTCAGTGGGAAATCTTGATGAACCATCGTATCGACCGTTGAATTCAACAATATATCGCTCTTTAAAAATGTAATTCAGTCGGAAGAATGTTCCCCGGATAGCCCAGTCAGTAATCCTTTCGTCTACATAATCCTCTCCAGTTGCCAATGCAATTGTTGGAAGTGAGCCTGAAATAACACCATCACGTTGTGCACTAAACCATTCAGAACGATTGTTTTCCTGGTTAAAACCAACAAGGGCAGTTACCTCGTGCTTCCCAAATGTTTTATTAAAGGTACTGTAGATATTAAATACATTATAAGTGTCGAATGTTGCACTGCGGTAGGCACTGTTTGACCCAATTTCGCGAATATCTTCCGGACCATAACCAATATTATATTTTGAATAGTAATAGTTATAATTACTGGTTCCTTTTCGAACCGTATAATCGGAGTTAACTTTCAGTGCTCCGTCAAAAAAGCGTGCTTCGGCAGTAAATGTTGACTGGGCGCTGTTGTATTTATTATTCACATTACCTCCGTCCAATAATTTGGCTGCTGCCTCTCCAACTCCCGAATTTGCCCATGATCCATCCGGATTTTTGTCGTAAGAAGTGGGTTCAAAGTTGTACAGTTCCCAGATATCAAGATACGAAGGTTCCCTTCTTTCAGTCATTGTCATTAATGTGTTGTTGCCAATGGTTAACCAATCAAAAGGAGTGTAGCTAACTTTACTCCTAATGCTGTAACGTTTGAACAAGTCTTCAGCAATTTTCAATGCACCGTTTTCATTATCGTATGATCCTGATAAATAGTAACTTGTTTTATCTGTTTTTCCGTCAAGCTGGATATGGTGCTTTTGTGAATAGGTATAATCATCGAGGAAATAATAAGTCCAGTCGCGGTTTCCCATATATTCCCAACTTGATGGATCGTTTGGATTGACACGCACACCTACTGTTCCTGCTGGATTATCTGAACGCTCTTTTGCCCAGGCATAAGTATCATCTGTGGGGTTAAAACTATTCCAGGGTGTGTTGTCTGTTGAAACATCCTGAAGGCGTAAATAAACATAAGGATCGCTCGTTTTATCCGGTAAAAGAGTTGGTTTCCCCCACGACATATTATTATTGTAACTAACATGCAATCCATCTTTTTTTCCCGATTTAGTTGTTA
The DNA here is from genome assembly GCA_964476535.1 of uncultured Maribellus sp. Taxonomy (GTDB): domain Bacteria; phylum Bacteroidota; class Bacteroidia; order Bacteroidales; family Prolixibacteraceae; genus Draconibacterium. Next base: position 811 of record CAYZBC010000345.1, on the reverse strand, counting down.
TAAGAACAACCCCGAATGCTGCCCGTGCACCATAAATGGCCGCTGAGGCGGCATCTTTCAGTACAGTTATGGCAGACACATCTTCTGGAGTAAGCCTGTTTAATTCCCAGGTATCAGCAGGAACACCATCTATCAAAATTAATGGTTCACCACCATTAATTGAGGTTACCCCACGGATATTGATGCGGGCAGCTTGTCCCGGTTCACCACTTACAAAATCAATATTCAGGTTAGGTGCAACACCTTGTAAACCTTGAGAAAGATTTGTAATGGGACGGCTTTCGAGTTCCTGTGCATCAACTGCATCAACTGCGCCCGAAAGATTTACTCTTTTCTGTGTGCCATAACCCACAACCACTACTTCTTCAAGCCCGGTTGTTTGTTCCACAAGAGAAATATTAATTGTGGTTTGCCCATTAATTTCCTTTTCCTGTGTTTCCATTCCAATAAATGAAAAAACTAGGATACCATTAGACGGAGCTGAAATGGCGTAATCTCCATCGACGCTGGTTACGGTACCATTCGTGGTGCCTTTAATAATAATTGAAACTCCAGGAAGGCTTGTGTTGTCAATCGCTGTAACAACTTTTCCTCTGATATTTAATTCCTGGGCGTTTGTTGTAAACACATTTATAAAAATGGTTAAAACAAACACAATCCTGAAAATTAATTTTTCAAAGAAAATTTTTTGAAATCTTTTTTCATTCATAAAATATAGTTTTAGTTAATTTTTTATTTCTATTTCGACGGTAATAGTCCAAATCATAAATTTACACAAATATTTGGTTGATAGGTTTTTATATATCAAACA
>CAYZBC010000344.1:0-5361 GCA_964476535.1 uncultured Maribellus sp. | reverse complement strand
ATAATTGGAAAAATTATATATCCATTATTTATGGACTGTGAACGGTTACGAAATTCTTAACCAAACAGTCGCAAAAGACAATTAACAACTATTACAATTTATACTACCTTATTAAATACATTTGTAAAAAACTATTATATAAAAAGTTGTTATTTACATGTTATTCTATATATTAGCATAGATTATATATATATAACTTGGTATCTACTTGCATAGTATTTCAAAAATTGGATTTTTGATGAAAAATATAAGCCAAAATAATAAAGTAGGAAATTCAGCAACTCAAATTTCCCCCCATGCCTGGTTTTTAATCTTTAAAAAAAGGAGGTGAAATAGCAAAGAAAGCGTTTTAACCTGATTGGTAGCCAAACCTGAAATAAAATGAGAGTTAAAACAAAATATTTAGTAACTTAATTAAAAAATTACAAAATGAAAAAAAAGACTTTTTTAAAAATTATGGCAGCAGCCGTTTGCGTAGTAGCATTTTTTGCTAATGTATCAATTAATGAAAATAACGCTACTGAAAATACTGGTTTATTAACTATTGGGGAAAGTGCCAAAGCAGAGTGTAACGAAGGTATAGCTGTACCATTAGGGAGGTGTAATGGTACGCAAACCAGATGTTATTACGATATAGACAATCTGACTTGTGATCCCAATTCTTAATGTCCCCTTTAAATAAGTTGAAATAAACATCTCATTAAGCCAGGTCTGCATTAATTTAGACCTGGCTTTAATCAAATAATAAAAAGTTATGAATTTTAGGTTATTTCTCACATGTGCAGTACTATTGATGGTAGTAGCCTGTTCCACTAATATAATTAAGGTGGAAAATGAAGAAAAAGGCAGGCTTCAGCCTGTTTTAAAATTAGAGGAAGAAAAGGTGAAAAGAATGATCCTTGATTCTGTTTCCGCACCAAAACCACAATATACACAGATTTTTCAAGATTCAATGGGAGTTCGTTACTTTACATTTATAAACAGATATGATAACTCCATCTATTTTTATAATTACGAAACATTGAAATTTGTAAGAAAGATTCGTTATGAAAGACAAGGGAGTAACGGCATACGCAAGTCTGATGGCTACTTTATTAAAAATATGGATTCGATATATGTGTATAATTTGACTATGAACGAAATAGTACATACAAATCATAAAAGTAAAATAGTTAAGAGAATATCATTAAAAGGCAATGAAGGTAACAAAACATGGTTTCAAAATTATCCGCAATATTATCCGAGAACTGTCACCCCGTTCATAGAAGCTGATGGGAAACTATTATTTACAGGTTTTTTCCCTAATTCCATTTTGGAATCGATGCTGGAGAAGTTTAAGTTTAATGCCCAAATTGATTTAAAATCAAATAATGTTGTTTTTAATCATTTGTATCCTGAAGAATTGTATGGTTTTGACTCTAACTGGGACGGTGGTATGTTCACAGAAGTATTTCCGGAGCTCCATCCTGATGGAGATAAACTTATATTTAGCTTCCCGATATCACACAATTTATACCTTGCTAAAGTTGATTCGAATAGTTACGAAACAGTTTTTGCAGGAAGTAATTTCGCCGGAACTATTTATTCTATTAACAGACAACCCAATAAGGCCTCAAATGAAGTCATTATGTCCCACTATATCAAACATGATTTTTATTCAGCTATTAAATACGACAAATTCCGAAAGGTATATTACCGTATCCTGTTAAAAGGGATTCCCAATGCAACAAAACGTTCTAAATGGAAGGATAAACCCATTGCAATTATAATTATGGATGAAGATTTTAAGTACCTGGGTGAAACAGTAATTGGCAATATGAATGATTGGAACTGGGAAAATACTTTTGTAACTAAGGAAGGCTTAAACATAGAATATATAGAAAAAGATTTTGAAGAGGTTTACCTGACACTTAAAATATTTACCCTTAAAAAATTATAAAAATGGTTTTAAACAAATTCACCTATTTCACTGTAATAATTATTCTTATTTTATCCCTTTCTGTAGCGTGCAAAAAAAATGAAAAAGATATTGAGCAAGAACACTTAAGTTCAGCTATTGACAAAATAGATGTGGATAACAATGCAAATTGGATCGTTATATTACCAGGTTTAGGTTGCCATGGCTGCATACAAGTAGCTGAAGCGTTTATGAAGGACAACATTGAGAACAAGGAAATCCTGTTCGTACTTACAAAAATTTCTTCACTTAAAATTCTGCAACAAAAAATAGGCGTACAAGTGAAGGAGCATCCGAATGTATATATCGATCGTGAAGATATATTTGCTATCCCGACAGATAATAGTCACTACCCCTGTATAATCCGATTAAAAAATAAAAAAATTGATATGCATATGTTCCAGTCTCCTGACAATAAACAGGCTTTTAGCAATTTAAAAGCGCAAATAACTGCGAAGTCCTAAATAATGAATAGTTTTATAGAATTATGTTTTTTTTTCTAATAAATGAGTGTTTTAAAGGCAAAGGAAAAAGATTTTTTATGTACTGCTTCCTGTTAATCTATTTTACTGCCTCCTTTTCTTTATTGAAAGCACAGCCCCTCAATTTAAATGAACAAGTTGTTAATTTTACTGACTCAATTGCTTCTCATTATGCCGAAAAAGTTTACCTGCAATTAGACGGAAAAGTATATACAACGGGTAATATCATTTGGTTTAAAACCATTGTTTTAAGTGCACGGGATCATGTTCCATCCTCTTTGAGCGGCATATTACATGTAGAACTAATTAGTTCGGATAAAACGATACTGGAAAAAAAGTTAATTAAGCTGAAAAACGGTATCGGGCAAGGTTTTTTCAATTTGCACGAATCTTATCAAGAAGGAACCTACCTCGTTAGGGCGTATACGAATTGGAACAAAAATTTTGGGATTGCTTTTTTCTTTGAAGAATACATCCAGGTGTTTACCGACATAGAAAGAGGTAAGGCAAAACCAATCAATAATATAAAGCTTATAAAAGAGGAGACAAATAAGAATCGTTTAGAAGCAAGTTTCTACCCGCTTGAAATAGATAGTCTGCACAAAAACAAACTCAAAATTTCAGTTACTCTTGACAATAAAGTAGATTCTCTTTATATAAAAAAAGATAAAGACAATGTGTATCGGCTTGACTATGACTTGTCTGGTGAAAGTCAAATTGCAAAGCTGCAAATGCAGACCGACAATAACCAAAATTATGCTGAAACCATTGTCTTAAATAAAGATTACTTTGATCTGCAGTTTTTGCCCGAAAGCGGTGAATTAGTACATAGACTAAGTAGCAAAGTAGGTTACAAGGCCTTAGATGCTCAAGGAAAAGGGAAGTTGATACAAGGAGATATTGTAGATGAACAGGACTCTCTGATTGTTTCTTTCAAAAGCAACCCACTTGGAATGGGGAGTTTTACATTAAATAACCCGGATAGCACAAAAAGGTATTATGCCCGAATAAAAACCAACACTCCCGAGGACCAATCCTTATTGTACCCTTTACCTGCTGTTGCTGCTACTGGTAATATCTTGTCGGTTGTAAAGCGTGGTGAAAATATATTCTTGACGGCCCGGTCAAATTATTTGAAAAACGATAGTATCTATCTTACTATCTCCTGTAGAGGAGTGAGCCACTATGATATAAAAGCAGGACTAACGTATTTTGGATCTTTTACACTAATGATACCTAGCTGGAAACTTCCTGAAGGGGTCATCTCCTTTACGATGATGGACAATGCCAGGCATCCGGTTGCCGAGCGGATTTACTTTAATGAAAGACCTGAAACAAGAATTAATATTAACCTCACGGTAAATAAAGAAACCTACAAAAAGCGTGAATTAACGCAACTGACCATTGAGACCACTGATCGCGATGATCAACCACTTCCTGCAAACTTGTCTCTACTCGTAATAAACAAGCAGCAAATGGGACAAATACAGCATCAGCGTCAAAATATATTGTCGTATTTCTTGCTTGACTCGGAGTTAAAGGGAGAGATAGAAAACTCCGGTTTTTATTTCAACAAGGACAGTAGTATGCACCGTCATCTGGACGCTTTGATGCTTACCCAAGGATGGAGGAAATATAATTATTCAAAAATCAATGAGAATCTAACCTTTCTACCCGAGACCCACCTTACCGTGTCGGGGAAAGTGAGCAGTGCACTCTCAAAGGAAAGGAAAAAAGCTGCTAAAATGACACTCGCGACCTTCGGCAACAATCCATCATTTGATACCCAGGTTGCCGACAGCCTCGGCAATTTCAGTTTTGATCTTAAAGATGAATATGGGCAGAATGTGAATGTACTGATCCAGAGTGCTAAATCGTCGGGTAAAAAAATGAACTATACCGTAAGATTGAATAAAAAAGAGTCACCTATTGTAGATTTTGACATTTCAAAAACAGTAGTTGAGCTGGATAGCATTTTGAATAATTTTGTTGGGAAAGATATCCAGCGGAAAAAAATAGAGGATGCATTTTCCTTGCAATCAGGTAGTATTCTTTTAGGCGAAGTGGAGGTTACAAGTTACAAGCTTACACCTGGCCGCAAAAAGGTAATGGAAAAATATGGAGAACCGGATGAAGTTATAGATGGAAAAGCTATTCAGGAAAAAGAACAAAAATGGTCGTATGGTTTGTATGATGTACTTCAACATAATCACCCTGGCAAGATATTGATAGACCGAAAACCTGGCGGATTTTTATTAGCAAGCATTGTGGGTGCTGATGCAACCTTGGTTGTAATTGATGGTATTCCTGTTAAACCCCGAGAGTATCCATTAATACAAAACATCCCACCAAGTGAAGTAAGTAGCTTTGAAATTATTGAGTGTGCGAAGAATTTCTATCCACTTTTTTTTGAAGTATATGGCTTTCCCGCGGATAAAATTATATGTGGTGGTATTATTGCAATATATACGCACGCACAAAAGACATTTTACGGTGCAAATAAGCCTGTTGGTTTATTGCAAACATCAATACCTGTATTTTCTGCACCTCAAGAGTTTTATGCTCCTAAATACGATAACCTCAAACTCGACGACTGGAACAGGCATGACTTAAGAGCTCTGATATACTGGGAGCCAGAATTGCAAACTGGCATTTTGGCCAAAACGTCTGCGTCCTTTTACAATGCTGATAATGTCGGAAAAGTGATGGTTGTTGTAGAAGCTGTTTCAGAAAATGGAGCAATAGGCTATAAAGAGATTGAATATGAAATAGAAGGAAGGGAGATAATAATAATAGAAAATTGAGTGTGAATCGATTGTGGTTACAGAAATTTAATTCCCAAAGTCTTGTTAGGATACTTAGGAGCTGTAAATAAATAAGTCGTTCAGAATAGGCGAAGTTATTTTGTGCAATAACAAGGCA
>CAYZBC010000343.1:0-5362 GCA_964476535.1 uncultured Maribellus sp. | reverse complement strand
CATAGTGAACTCTCATCACCTAGTTATTTACCATGCACGGCACACCAAAAAAAAAGCAGATCCAAACTGAACCTGCTTTTCAATAATATATCTTTCAATTATTTTTAATCGTCGTTCATCGAAGTTAGAAATTCTTCCATTGTCTTGGCACGCATTAATCGTGTTTTCATAAATTCCATAGCTTCTATTGCATTCATACCACCGAGGTAATTGCGTAAAATCCACAGTTTGGATAATACTTCTTTTGAGAAAAGTAAATCTTCGCGTCGGGTACTTGACGTTGGAATATCCACTGCAGGGAAAATTCGTTTGTTAGAAAGTTTCCTGTCTAATTGGAGCTCCATGTTTCCAGTACCTTTAAATTCTTCGAAAATAACTTCATCCATTTTCGAGCCGGTATCGGTTAATGCAGTTGATATAATTGTTAATGACCCACCTTCTTCAATGTTTCTTGCAGCTCCAAAAAATCGTTTTGGTTTGTGCAATGCGTTGGCGTCAACACCACCCGAAAGTACTTTTCCTGAAGGAGGCTGAACTGTATTGTATGCACGAGCCAGACGTGTAATCGAATCAAGCAAAATAACCACATCGTGGCCACACTCTACCATTCTTTTTGCTTTTTCCAAAACAATATTTGCAATACGTACATGTTTGTCAGCCGGCTCATCGAATGTTGAGGAGATAACCTCAGCATTTACACTTCTTGCCATGTCTGTAACCTCTTCCGGTCGTTCATCAATCAGAAGAACAATCATATAAACTTCGGGATGGTTAGCTGCTATTGCATTGGCTATTTCTTTTAATAATACCGTTTTACCCGTTTTTGGTTGGGCAACAATTAATCCACGTTGTCCTTTTCCAATTGGTGCGAACATATCAATAATTCGGGTAGAAATATTGTCATGTCCGTTACCTGTTAATTGAAATTTTTCGTCTGGGAAAAGTGGTGTAAGGTGTTCAAAAGGAACACGGTCGCGAATGTAATCCGGTGTTCTTCCATTAATTTCAAGCACTTTAATTAATGGAAAATATTTTTCACCCTCTTTTGGTGGGCGAATGGTTCCAGTTACCGTATCACCCGTTTTTAAACCGAACAATTTTATTTGCGACTGTGATACATAAATGTCATCGGGAGAATTTAAATAATTGAAATCGGAAGAGCGAAGAAATCCATATCCATCTAATAGAATTTCAAGAACTCCAGTATTTGTAATTATTCCATCGAATTCGTAATGACGAGATTTTTTTTGATTATTTTGATTGTCGTTTTTATGTTTTGGTGCCTTTGGTTTTTCCTCAGTTTTATTTATGTCTTTATTCGTTTTCTCCACGGGAGTTATTGCTGGTTCTTGTACCTTAACCTGAACTTTAGGCTTTGCCTGTTTCTGAGGTTTTTCTTGACTTTGAGGTTGTTCCTTAATTTGGGGTTGTTCCGGTGGTTTATTGAGTTTAACTTCTATTTTTGGTTTCACTTCTTCCTTCGGTGTTTGTACAACAACCTTAGCTTCTTGTTCTGTTTCAGGAGCTTTTTCACGATTAAAACCTTTAATAATTGCTTTTATTTGCTCCTGGCGAGATTGAACACCTGAATCTTTTGGAGGAGTTCTTCTTTTACCCGATTCAATTTTTTCGCGTTTTATAATAGGTTCAATACGCTCTCGACGAGGACGTTTGGGTTTGTGTTGATCGTCGTTAATTGACTCTTTATTTTCAGGAATGGGTTGTTTTTTGCCAAACAGATTTTTAATCCCTTTTTCTTCTTTTGGTTGCTTTTTAGGAGTACTTTTCTGTTCTTTTTTTCCTGCTTCCTGCACAGCTTGTGTATCAAGAATTTTGTAAATTAAGTCTTGTTTTTTGAAAGACTCGATTCTGCGTATATTAAGATCTTTAGCGATCTCTTTCAACTCTGAAACGAGTTTCTTATTCAGTTCTAAAATATCGTACATGATTATATTGTTATTCCTTTTTTTGATGTTAATTGTTGAATAAATAATTGGATCAATCGAAGTGGGGATGAGAATCCCTTGAAATTCGGTTGCAAGTATATAAAAATACTTGCGACTATACAAGAATTTGAAACTCTTTTTTTGATCTTGTCTTTATTTACTGCTAATTTTAATGTTTTAGTCTCTCTTTTACCGACTTAACCGTTTTAGTCGATCAAAATTCAACTGTTTTGGGTCGAATGTGTATTTGTATTAAAAACGTATTTTTATAATAAAAGTTCAGTTTTTTCTTATAAAACATTCTAACTGAACCTTTATTAGAGAAAGTTAAAATCAGATTTTAAACAATTTTAACCACAGTTAGGGAAGAATGTTTGCCAGATTGAGGTACAAAAAAGCAAAATTCTGTAGTACTGGTGTTTTTATTACTAAAAGCGGATATTGTATTTTAGTTTTAAACGGACTGCATTTTCATTCATAAAAAATTGATCGGCAGGTTTTAGGAAATTAGATGTCCAGGCAAGAATTATTTCGTTGCCAGGTTTTAGAATCCACTGAAAACGCGATTGCCAGCCAGCACTTTTACTTGCATTGTCGTACTGAAAATAGTTGTACAAAGTTATGTCGGGGCTAAATAGAATATTTGCATTTACCTGATAAATGTTGGCTGTAAAATTCCCTTCCGGAAGTTCAATGTTATTACGCGTTACGGTGGTACCTATAAACAAGGGCACTGCAACTTTCCAGTTTGCCTCTAATACAATGCTATTTCGTTTGCCGTTAAAAAAATTCCCAAAACTGTAGGTAGCCTCGCCCCATATATTTCTGGCACCTTTTGTTTTCAATTCTATTTCCTGTTGCCACCACTCGTAATTTCCTTGTGGAATAATAAAATCTTCAAAAATATTAAAATCTTCCGATAGCATTTCAAATTGACTAACCAAAGAATAGCTGATTTCTTCGCCCGACATAAATCGAATTCCCATTGGTTGAATTTTAAATTCCCGGGTTTCTAAAGCATTGGTTTCGATGTTGGTTATGTAGTCAAATTCTCCGCCAAATTGTATTTGCATTATTCCCCATTTATCAGGGCGTGGTCCAAGTTCAAATTCACCGTACGATTCTCTGATGTTGGTTCGCGGAACAAAACCCATTCCGGCAACGAAATTTTCGCCAATTTGATGATAACCCAATCGAGCGTTAATTAAATCGTTTGGGTACGAAATCTGACCACCCCAGGATCCATCTTTTCCTTCAATATTTTTAGTGTTCGATTTCAAACCAAAAAGAAAAAAAGAAACATTTTTATTTCCCTGAAATGTTGACGTCGATAGTTTTAAATCGACACCAGTTAATAAATTGGATTGCTCTCCAAGAGTATCCAATGAATTTCCGTAAGTTCCAATTAAACCGATGGACGATTGTTGTCCGAGGTTTCGGGTTACCCTTGCCACCGAATATTTGTTTTGCCCCACTTCGCTATCGTCGTTTATGTGCATCATCCCAATGTTCCAGTTGTCAACCTGACCCGTTAATTTGGCTCCATAATTTATTGGAATAGGAGCACCATTTTCATCTAAACCCATTCTTCGAGAGAAAAACGGAATGATTCTACTTGCTACAAAACTTGTTCGATCGCCTTCAATTCCAAACTGAAAATAGCTGGCTCCGTCGAGGAAAAAGGCTCTCTTTTCAGGATAATGAAGATTAAACCTTGTGAGATTAATTTGACGATCGTCCACTTCTGTCTCGGCAAAATCGGTGTTAATGGTTAACGACGATTTTAAACTAGGTGTAATCTGGTAAAACAGATCAAGGCCACCCGTAAGTTTTGGGTTGTTATCTTCTCCTTTTTTCGTATCCATTCCGGTTACCAGATACGGCGAAATATCCAAGCCAATTCCCTGAGTGATATCTTCTATGCCATCTAAAATTCCGGCATCGGAAACCTGAAATTTGTGTGTATTTAAATTGGCTTTGGGCCAGTATGCCGATTCAAGGTTATTTACAATGTGCCTGATAAATTTAATTCCCCACTGCTTATTTTCTTTATCGAATCCCATCGTTTTGAAAGGAATTTTAATTTCAGCCTCCCAGCCGTAATCGGTAATTTTAGCTTTTCCTGTCCAAAGCCCATCCCAGTCTTTGTTAAAAGAAGTTCCGTTATCGCTTACAAGTGCATCACCAATTGAACCACGCGGGCCAATCTGAAACCAGTACCCGTTTCGGTGATCGAGGTAAGTATCTAAAATAATTTGGATGCGGTCGTCGTTACCTAAACTAACATCCCGAGCCATTTCTTTGGCTGTAATATTATCCGGGTCGTCCCAGCATCTGAAAGCAAAATAGATGAAATTCGCATCGTAACACGTAAGGAACTCGGTTTTTTGTGAAATGGGTTCTCCCTCGTTGGGTTCACGTTGCTGAAATTGATCAACAACAAAAGCCTCTTTCCAAACTTCTTCATTTACATAACCGTCGATTACCGGAGGATTATCAATTCTGATCGCATTAACAACTGGTTGAGCGAAGGTTGTTCCGAAGAGTGCACAAAACAAAGCCAGAGAAAATATTTTTTGTTTCAATGGTTTAGGTTTAAAAATTAAGTGGTCAAAAGTAGCAAATTTTATTATTTTAGACCTAACATTCTAATTACAGATGTATGTCCTTGATGAAATGGTCCTTCATTCAAAAGAACATTGGGTTCCGTACATTTTAAATTTGAAAAAGACTGGAAATCAGATTGTAGTTCTTCTTTCGAAAAAAGCATTTCCACATTTCGTGGACCACCGGTATTATTGTTTATCTGTTTTTTTGAAAAACCTTCCAGAATTAGTATTCCTTCCGGTTTTAAAAAAGTTATTAGTTTTTGGTGGTATTCATTTCTTTTTAGCGGGTGTATGTGTGCAAAAATCAAAACAATACAATCGAATTGTTCTTTTTTGTAGCTTACATTTTCATAATCTTCAGTTCTGAAATCGATTTGAACACTGTGTTTTTTAGCAAGTAAACCGGCTTTCTTCTTCCCTTCAATACTTGGATCGAATGCAGAAACCTGCCAACCCAAAGTAGCGGCAAAAACGGCATTTCTTCCTTCGCCTTCAGCCGGGAATAGAATTTTGCCCGGGCTTAATTTTTCTAATTCTTGCTTGAAAAACTGATTGGGTTCAGTTCCGTATGCGTATTCTTTTGTGCTATATCTTTTGTTCCAGAATTCATTCATTTTATTAAACTTAAAACATTGTAAACAAAAATGCGAAGAAGAGGTTCAGGATGGTGTTCAGAAGTTAAGCGAGTGATCCATTGGAAAAGTAGAGCTGGTGGCTTCCAGTTCACCTGCTCAATAAAAATTATCATTAACATTAATTTTTTAATATGAAAAGTATCTCTTAATTTTAAGACCAAATCTGTCCAAT
>CAYZBC010000342.1:0-5363 GCA_964476535.1 uncultured Maribellus sp. | reverse complement strand
CTCATTTTAAAAACCTGGCGGCATTTTTCAGGCATCGATTGAACGATTTCATCAATTTTATCACCTATTTCATGTTCAAGCAAACTGTGCAACGGGTCGTAATAATCTATGGAAGCAGCCTTTTCAAGGGAGTTTATTTTAGTACCCAATTCCTCTTCAACGCAATGTTTTATGTTTAAATGGCGGCAATGGTTTAAGCAATTGTTACGGACAGCCTGGAACAAATAAGCCTTGGGTGATTCAATGGTTGAAATGATTTCCGGTTTTTCCCATAACTTCAGAAATGCATCCTGCACCAAATCTTGCGAAATCTGCAAGTCACCGGTAAATTTATTTGCAAATAATACTAATCTCCCATGGTACTTAAAGAATAGTTCCTCGAAAGCCTTAATATCTTTTCGTTTTAGTCCGGAAAGTGATATTGGTTTGTTGCCATTCATCACAGTTTGGATTTAGATAGAAACAAACTTAAATAAAAATAAATACAATTCCCACAGTAAAGGTTTATTTTTTCGAACATACGGAATGAAAAAACCACCTGTATATTACAGATGGCTTTTAATTACTAACTAACCAAAACTATTTATTTAAACTATGGAAAGGTGTTGAATTCACCATCCCAATACATTTCGTTTTGTTTTTTAAGCTAATACACTTGAAAAAGGAGTTACCCTACCTTGTTGAGGTTAAATGGGGATCAATCTTCTATGTTATTCCTTCAATAGTGTCATCTACTTTTTTAAATCCTTGTGGAACCGACACTGTTTCACAAAGTGTGTAAATTAAAATTTTCTTTATCAATTTGGTTGCAACTTCCGTCTGTAAGGAGAGCCACACTGGAAAGGAGGTCGAAAATGACCTCCTTTCCAGTGTCTGAATTTTTGAAAACCTTGCTGGCATTAATGTTCCTGAATCACTATGCATGTTGTTTAGATGAACGTTTAATAGAACAACTCAATGCCAATGTACATTATAAGATCTTTTGCGATTTGTTATTGTCGCTGGCAGAAGCAGTGGGTAACTTTAAGCTCGTCAGCCAAATCCGGTGTGAGCTGGCATCAAAGTTAGATATTGCAAAGTCACAACAGTGCCCTGCTTCATCCTGGCTAGCTTACATGGACAATCCGAGTCATGCAACGCGAGATGCCACATGTTACGAAAGCGAAATGCGCATTCCCATCAACCAAAAACTTTTATGGGAATGCATTGATTGGATGCACGGCCAAATACAAATCATCTGCAAATACTTAAAGATAAGAATGCCACGAACCAGGTTTCTGAAATAGAAAAACCGCTATTTTAGTTACAGCCGCAAACGCAGGAAGCCTTCAAAAGAAAAATGGATACTTACATGTGCCTTGCTGGGTTTGTTGCAAAAACTAACCCAGGAGCTGGACAAGATTGAGCAGGGGTATAGTTTCGATATGCCGGAAAAGTATTTTGTCTGCAGGAAAATCATCCAAAAGGTTTTATTCCAGCAACGGCAGTTGTTTACTGCCGTTAAAAAACCCCAGGCTCGCATCGTAAGTCTCTCCAAAAGCTACATCCGCCCCATTGTAAGGGGGAAAAACAAAACAGGTAGAGTTTGGGGCTAAGGTTAACAAATTGCAAATCGATGGTATAAATTTTATCGACCACCTGAGTTTTGATGCTTTGAACGAAGGGAAATGTTTCCAGTCATTGATAAGATTGGCACAGGAACTTACCCATACCAAACTCTCCATTATGGGGGCCGATGCCACAAATGCCAACCGAAAACTTGCAACATCACATAATATCAGAACAGATTTTTGCAGAAAAGGGAGGGCCGGAAAACATGAAAACCAACGCAAACTAATAGCCGCAATGATTACAAAAGAACGTGCCAGCCGCCTTAAAGGCAGTTTTGGAAAGGAAAAAAGAACACTATCATTTGAAAAAAATAAAAGCACGGAAAAAAGAAACCGAGATACTTTGGATTTTCTTTGGCATTCACACGGCAAATGCCTTTGAAATCGGAAAGAGGATGCTGGCTCAAAAAGAACAGAGTCAAGCAGCTTAATCCGATCAAATACTCCCTTTTGCAGGATTCCTATGCCCAAAATTTAGCAAACCGACTTTTGAAATGAAATATACGAACACAAACACAAAAAACAGAGCGATGAAAATAATCCATTACCCTGTTTTTATACATATCTTAAAATTTATTCTTTACTTCTGAAAGTGCCTATGAAAATGACTTCATAAAACTTCTCTAAAACCACACCAGTAATAGCTTTCAAAGGTTTTTATCACCTATTTTTAAGCATTAACCCTTCTTAATAGGTGTTTTAATAATTGTCGACCCTTTAAAACTCAAATATTCATAGTTTAAATCATCAACCTCAATAAAAAGGATATTGGGCCTGTGATTTACTCCACTTTGGGCATACATTTTTGCACATACAAAAAGTAGGCATACTACTAGAAACGATTTCAAAAAGGTTGCTTGTTTCATGGCATAGTAAATTGGTTTTGATATTTTATTTTCTTCTAACCTTAAATGGTTTTCCCGCATTGGGTGCATGATTGAGATTAGACTCCCAGCTTTCGAGCATTTCGATATGTTTCTCAATTAAATCCTGGTATTTGCTATTTAATGCCAGATTAATGGTTTCTCCAGGGTCATTAACCATATCGAAGAACATTATATTTGGGTCATTCCTGAAGGCTATTAGTTTATAATCGGAAGAACGTAACATGCGCCCTTGATCAGTATTCATTTCTGAAACAATAAAATCCCTACTTGCCACATCTCTGCCTGCAGCAATCTTCCTAATACTAATCCCTTTACAATTCGCAGGTGGTTCTACACCTGCAAAATCACATATTGTAGGAACAACATCCAGTCCTGAAACCAAATGAGTTTTGTTTAGCACGCCTTGTTTTATCTCTTTGGGATAACTAATAATAAAAGGTACCCTGCATGCTTCATCATAAGGGAAATTTTTTGTAACCGATTGATGGTGTCCTGCACCCTCTCCATGGTCGGAATTGAATATAATAACTGTATTGTCCATTTCTCCCGAAGATTCGAGTGCAGCAATAACACGGCCAATCTCAGCATCTACTTCTTCAACCATGCGGTAATAACTCCACAAATAGTATCTCCAGTTAAGTTCGTCCCACTCTTTATTACGTGGTACTTTCATTGCTTTTGGTTCAACAACATTGCTTTTGAAATTATCGGGAACAGGAGGTAGCTTATTCTTAATCTTATCAAAATATGGAATTTGTAGTTTGTTTTCCTTATTTCTTAAAATCCAATTACATATGTCGTGAGGTTGAAGAAAATTGACAGACAGATAGAATGGTTTATTTTTGTCCCGATTCTGAAGATAGCCTGCAGCTACACTTGATACAGCCTGGTCTCCTATTGTACCTTTCCCTCCGACGATGCCTTCACAAAGAACTTTTGAAAAACCTGGTATTTCCTCTTTATATGATTTTGGAATTCCAACATGTAATTTACCGGCAAATACAGTTTCATAACCTTTTTCAGTTAATACATCCCCAATTGTTTTTATGCCTTCCACAATGCTTAATCCATTGTTAATTACTCCATTCTCGCTTGAAGTTAAACCAGTTAGCCAACATGCCCTGGTAGGAGAACAAACCGGATTAGGCGAATAGGACTTACTGAATGTTACACCTGCATTAACAAGCCTGTCAAGGTTAGGTGTATTCACATAGGTATTTCCAAGTGCTGAAATAGAATTCCATACTTGCTGGTCAGTAGTAATAAAAAGAATATTAGGATTTTTCTTTTCTCCTGGAATGGTTTGATTATTAGCAGCAACCTGTTCCATCGATTGTATCTTAAAAGAACTATCAAATTTTCCCTTATACTCATTCTCACAACCTGGAGAAAGTATAAAAACCCTCATTCCACTTATTGCAAGAAGCAATCGTCCTTGTAAGTCAACATAATATTCCATGGGTAATAAACCTTCGCCAAGCCCTTCATAACAACGAACTGTTGTAGGCCTTCCTGCAAATTGAATAATAGTTTCTTTAGAAAAAGAAATAGAATGCTTTCTTTTAACCTTATCCAACTCATCTAACAAAGTAAAATCTGTGTGATTGACACCTTTTAAACTCATTCTTTGTACAACGTCGAACAAGGTAAAGCTTGATGTGAAATTTCCGGATTCATTATCAGGAAGACTACCTTTAAAAGCCTTTTGGAAAAGATTTAGTTCGGTTAAATTTTTACTGCCTGATTGGGGAGATGTAAAAAATTGCGCACCTGTTTCCCACTGTATTGGTGTACTGGAAAGATTTTTCCTGGCTGTTATTTCAGCTTTTGTAAAATGAAACCATTTGTCATCTTCTGAAATAAGCTGATTGACCTTATAATTAATTTCTGATTGATTACCGTCAATTTCCTTCTTTACTTTCAGGTAGCCCGAACCGTTGTTCGCTTTTGCCCTGCTAGGAAGCCAAACTTTCCATGTTTGTTCCCATCCTCCTTCAGGATTAAATTCCCCTTCAGGAACCGGAACATCCAGTTTCCCTTCATTAAACAGCAATTTTGGGGTAATGGGGATCCCCCAGAGAGATTCTTCTTTTGGCATAAAACTGCTAAGTAAAATCAGTACCCCTACTACAGATAAGAAATATAATTTCAGTAAAATTGGATTTTTCATATTTAATTGTTCTTTTGAGATAATAATTAGGTTATTTGTTACATATTACAACAAAGTATTTTTATATTTTAAATACAGGTGGGTTCTATACTTAATTCATCAATTAGAATATTCCATAACTTATCCATATAAAATCTGTTTGCATAAAACTACGAAATTTTTTGTTTTGTCATTTCTAAACAAGCTTCAAGTTGTTCCATATCTCTTGAAATCTTAGTATCCACCACTTTGCTGTAAATCTGAGTTGTTTTTAAGGAAGTATGCCCCAACATTTTTGATACAGTCTCTATAGGGACTCCATTAGTCAAAGTTACGGTTGTAGCAAATGTATGCCTTCCAATATGCATAGTTATGTGCTTATCAATTCCACATAAATCACCTATTTCAGATAAATAGGAATTTAGTTTTTGATTGCTTTTTACCGGAAGTAGTTTATTATCAGCAATGCATACCGGATCATTTTTGTATTTGTCTATAATAAATTGTGCTGAAGATAATATCGGGATGCAGGCACGTACTCCAGTTTTTTCACGTTCATAAATTATCCAATTTTTGCCATCTATACCTTTAGTAATACTACTAGTGTTAAGTTAATATAGATATGACGGATATTTAGTGTATCTTTGAGCAAAAAAACCATAATACACTATACTATCAAATTGAATCAATCTGAGGTTACAGAGTTAACCAAAGTAA
>CAYZBC010000341.1:0-5382 GCA_964476535.1 uncultured Maribellus sp. | reverse complement strand
GGGAGATGCTTTAAGAGATTCGTTTACAAAATATTTAATTCCGCTATTGGCCTTATCTTTGATTTTAAATTCACACTTTAGTTCAAAGCTTTCATATTTTTTATCTGTTATTATATCACCCCCCTTCAACGTGTCCGGCATTTCATTACCCAAACAGATAAGTAGTCCATCTTCAATGATCCATCCATTAGATGGAAAATCGTTTTCATATATGCCTCTCCATCCGTTAAACGTCTTTCCGTCCCATAAAAGTGTCCACCCCGCTTTTATCTCTTTTTTTGTCAAAATGCTGGCTTGTTCCGATGCATTATTTCCACTATTCGATAAGCAGGAATTTGAAAAGATACCCATGCAAACAAGAACTCCGGTCAATAATAATTTATTTCTGATTTTACTCATTTTACAAGTGTTAGTTTAATAATGAACTGAAAAGTGCAAAAATATTTACGAATAATATATATAGAACAGGCAAAAAGTAATCCTTACTGTTTATTTTTAAACAAAACACAACCGATATTTCCACTAAAAAAATCACCAAAAAATTCTCATCAAAATATATTTAAGTCTGAAAAATGAAATTTTTCCTCCTTTTATGTAATAGATTACGTTTTTCAAGGTGGGGCATGTAGGAATGATTACAGAATATGCGTAAAAGTGGTATTTTCTTGTCTTTTCATCATTTGACGGTGATTTATCTTTTTGTGCTGACTCCCCTAATCCCGAGTCCTCGGGAGAAGTTGCAAGCTAATTTCTAAACGGAAACATATTTTTTCTCATTCTATGAATGATTCTTGATAACGAAGTTTAGTTGATTGATGGTGTAATCACAAATTTGCGGAATTCAACCGGCCCATGATCTCCCTGAATCATAATTGGTCCGGGTTCTCCTTCCTTGCTATCAAGAGAGCCACCTGTAATTCCGGGAATAGGCTGATTAGAAATAACTTCTATTCCATTAAGAACAACCGTTACATGGCGACCAACAAGCGTAACTTCATACGTTTGCCATTCTCCGGGTTTTTTAGCAGCATTCACTGACGGAGCAATAAAACCGTAGATACCACCTAAACTTACGAGGTCAGTTCTTCCTTTTGAATCTTCAATCTGAAGTTCATGACGGCCACGAAGGTAAATTCCACTGTTACTTCCTTCTGGGTATCTGAATTCTATGCTGAGTTTGAAGTCGTTAAATTTTGGGCTGGTAACCAGATTCCCGCCCGATGCAGTGTTAACCATTACTCCATCAATCATCTGAAATTTGTTGTTCTCAGGAATTATCCATCGGTCCATATTATTGGTAAGCAAATTTATGGGATTTCCCCAAACCGGCGGTTCTTTTCTTTCTAAAGATGGAGCACGAACACCTGTAAATTTGAGTTTGTTGCCATTGAGCATTTTATACCCGGAAAGCTTGTCGTCATTTAAAGTGAACTCAAAATAGATATCATCAATATCCATCCACTGCGGAGGAATGGTAAAATGGTATTTTTTCTCATCAGCATTGTAGTGTACTTCGGCAATCGGACGTGCGCTTCCCTCGTAGCCAACATAATATCCTACAAGAGTTGAGAAACCTGATAATTTAACTTCCAGCCATCCGGGGAAACCATCAGATGCCATTAATCCATGCCTGAAAATCCCGAGATTCTCCAATTGCTCCTTCTCCATCATTATGGTAAGGTCCCATTTTCCAATCAAATCCGAGTCACTTTCAACGCGTTGTGCCTGTGCAGGAACGAAACCAATTAAAGTAAAAACAAACAGAAACAAGATAATTTTTAAATTCTTCATAATAATATTTAATTAGTTAATCAATAATTATATTCTATTAAGATACAAATCTACTTTAAAAAATAGAATTTGAATAAACCCCATTCCAAATTTCTCAACTTCCAAGGTCGAAAAATTGAGCATAAAAAAGCCTTGCACTAAATTATGAACTATAAAAACGGGAAATGGGCAATTCATTTAATTGAGCATAATGAGGAAATGACAATGTGATGTCGAAATACATTCGGCATAAAGTTCTAATGTACCAATTTGATTTTTACTTGCCGCTTAACCTAAATTGATAGTGCTAATCGCTAGGCGGGTTCAAACCGCTTAGCGAGTTGTCGAATATGCAACACTATTCAGTTAAATTGGTATAATAGAACGTCGCCCCACACTCATTTCAGGGTCTTTAAAAATTGGCAAATACAAATTAGTTTGATATTCGGTGTTTTACGAAATTCCGTTATTGCAAGGCACGGAGTAGTCTCATATCATTGATAGTGAATGTATTGAGATTGCTTCTTAGCCAGCTGGCGGATCGCAATGGCGAAAAGTCACTTTCCAGAGCAAACTCAATATTATTTTCACCATAAAAAGATTCAATAAATGGTTCACTGTTCAGATGAAGAGGTTCTAACAATTTCTCACTTGTTATCTTCCAAACTCTCCAAAAAACTCAATCCCATCCGAAGCTCGCCGTAACTTACTTCATCGCCAAAATGGGTTTTTGCTTCGCCAAAACTTTTGCTTTCCACCTTTTTAAAATAAGCCACTATGTTTTTGAGTTTATGCTCGTCTAAAAATTGTTTCACATCTAACTCACCCAATTTAACGTAATGTGCCAAATGACTTTCAATTGTATTTACAGCCAGCTGTCTTCCTTTAGCAATTTCTACAATTGTTTTACCCGACTGAAACAATTCGAAGCTCACTTTTTTGGTATCTACTTTTGGCTTTTTATCTTTTTTAGAAACATCCTTTAAGGGTATCTCACCCTTTTCAATATTATTTTCGTTACAATAATGTTGAATCATTTGAATAATATCGGCACCAAATTGTTCTATTTTTCTACTTCCCAAACCATTAATCAATTGCAAGGTATCCGATTCTGTGGGCAAATAATTGACCAATTCAATTAATGCTTTTTGTGAAAAAATCATGTACACTGGAATTGCCAATTCGCTGGCTTTTTCGTAACGCCACGAACGGAGCAGACTGTACAATTCGGGGTGTGGAATATTATCGGGACTTAACACTTCTTTTGCCTTACGTTTTTTTGAAGGGGGCACACTATTTTCAATCAAGGCTTTTGCGCGGGCATCCAACAATTTTTTTACCTGGAAATCTTTTTTAGAAACTTCAAATCCGGCCAATTTTGTTCCTGCCTCCTCTAAAAGCCGCACTTCAATATTGTTAATTTGTTTTCGCAAAGTTTTGTTGTCAACGTCCAAATCGGCTTTTGCCAGACCATCAATTAAAATGGTTTTTATTTTTTCGGCAAAATAAGCGGAAGCTTTTGAAACCCGTCCCTGCAGTTTTGTGTTTAGTTCCACATTGGGCTGGGCAAATAAAAGTTGTGTTACTTGATTTTGAAATTTTTCGGACACTCCAACTAATTCAGAATAAACATCCGATTTTATCTTAATTAATTGTTCGACCACCACTTCCGGCACGCTGGAACTGTTTTCTCTCAGGATTTTATTTATCGTATTCACCAACATCTTCACATTTTCGAAGCTGAAAAGATCCATCAGCAATTCTTTTTGATAAGCCAATTTTGCGATGATCAATTCATTTTCGCCGGGTTGGTTTTCATCCACATTCTGAATAAATCCGCTAACCGTACCATCTTTTACAATACTACGGCTGGCAATCGGAGTACTCAAAACCATCCCTTCCAACGTTTTACAACGACTGAGCGCCACATAAACCTGACCATGTGCAAAAGACGCCTGAGCATCAATTATCGCCCGTTCGAAAGTTAACCCCTGGCTTTTATGTATGGTAATTGCCCAGGCTAATTTTAACGGAATCTGACTAAAAGAACCTTCCACCGACTCCTTAATTTCGGCAGTAACTGCATTAACTGAATATTTTATATTTTCCCACAAAAGCGGGGTAACTTTAATCTCTTCCGAATCATCAGGGCACTGGACAGTGATCGACTCGTCATCCATGTTTGTAATTTCCCCAATTTTTCCGTTGTAAAATCGCTTTTCCGACTCGGGGTCATTTTTGACAAATATTACCTGTGCCCCAACTTTTAGCTTCAGTTCAAACTCCGTTGGGTAAGCATACTCAGGGAATTTACCATCGGTTGAAGCAATAAAAATCCGTGCCTCCGAAGCGAGGAGACGCAATTTCTCATCGTTGATACGTTGCGCCTGAATATTATGTGTGCAGAGCGTAATATAACCTTCGCTGGGTTCGGGTTTAAAATCGGGAATATATCTCTGGTTAAGTGCGGCAAGTGCTTGCTCGTCCAACTTATTGTCGCGAACTTTATTAAGCAAATTGATAAACCTTTCGTCTTGCTGCCGAAAAACATAGAGGAGTTCAATACTCACAAAACTGGTTTCGCGCAATGCCATACTACTAAAGAAATAAGCCGTTTTGTACTCGCGTTTCAATAAATTCCACTCCTCACTTTTTACCACTGGCGAAAGTTGCTGCAAATCACCAATCATTAAAACCTGTGCCCCACCAAAAGGTTTGTTTCTGTTTCGGAACCGACGCATCACCCGATCAATGGCATCCAGCAAATCGGCGCGAACCATACTTATTTCGTCAATTACCAAAAGGTCGAGGCTGCGAATAATATTTATTTTTTCTTTATTGTAACGATTCTGCTGCGCCGAAGCATTTTCCAACCCAACTTGCGGTCCAAACGAAAGTTGAAAAAAGGAATGAATGGTAACTCCGCCAGCATTAATTGCTGCCACACCGGTTGGCGCAACCACAATCATCCGTTTGGGCGATTTCTTTTTTAAACTTTTCAGAAAAGTGGTTTTTCCTGTGCCTGCTTTTCCGGTTAAAAAAATATTTTGCCCTGTAAATTGTACAAAGTCGAAAGCCAGATTTAATTGTTCGTTGGTTTGCATTTTACAAAAGTTTTAATGACAAAAAGTAAAAGTAATTATTTTGTTAAAATTGAACCGCCTCCAAAAAACAAAAAATAAGAAAAAACCACAAAAGACTGAAAATAAAATGACCATTTGTCATGTCTGGATCCCAAAGTGAACTTACAATAATCAAGCAGTTATACCTAATTAACTCTGATATGCCGTATTTAATTAGTATCTTTAGGCATGAGAAATCCAATACAATTTGATATAGAAGAGAGCCTCTTGGAATTTAAAAAATTAAGTTCAAAACAACCAACTTTATCCAAACAAGAACGGGTCGATTATAATACTTCCCGAAAATCGGACCACTGGTTAAGGTTGAAAAAACATTAAATTTACCAGTAATGAAAAAAAGTAGGCGGGTATGTACGGGAGCGTTTAAAGCCCAGATAGCTTCAGCGGCTTTCAAGGAGAGAGAGACATTGGCACTTTGTAAATTACATTAAAACAGGACTTGCTCAAAAGAACATAAATTATAGCTGGT
>CAYZBC010000340.1:0-5422 GCA_964476535.1 uncultured Maribellus sp. | reverse complement strand
ACTATTAAACTCTTGCCAAATAGTACAAGAATATTAGAAATAAGATACTAAAATGGCGCGTTCTGTATTTTTAATTTTATCACTTACATAACCTATATTACTAAAAGAAACAATTACGTCGGAGATTAAACGGAACTGGTACGGCACAAATGGATAACAAGAAATGAAATCCTCACGGTCTTTATAATTTTGGTATAAATCGTTATCGAAAATAAACTGGTTTTCAATTGCTCCTTTGTTTGCCTTGTAGTACTCGTTTAAACTTCCAATTCCTTCCGATTTTTTTTCGAGAATCCTTCGTTTTGTAATATATGCGGCATCCTGACTTTCGAGAGAAATCATGGTTTCCATTCGCCCCATAATTTTCCCAAAGTCTTCCCCTTTTTTATCGGTATTATCAATAAGCGATGAAAGTTCTTGTTGTGCGGTACAAATAATCCACACTTTTTCTTTTAACTGCGAACCAATTTCTTCGATAATGGTTTGCAAGTTAAGTAGTAGGTTGGTGTTGCTGCCAATGTATTGCGAAACCTCATCCATGAAAAAACACAGCCTGTATTCCGGCGTTTGCTCAGCAATAAACTCTTTAAGTTCCTCAATTAGATGGTCAATTCTATAATCCTGGTCGGTATCGCTAATGGTTTTTTTCAATGTTTCCACATCGATATTTGCATCAAATTCTTTTGCAATTTGAATTACCTTGTCGAGATAACGTCTGGCAAACCTGATTTGATTCCCATCCCAGTTTTCGTTAAAGGTTGATTTTATTTTTGCTTTGAACTGTTCAAGGTGTCCACTTTTGTCGAGCGGCTTTTCAAGATAAAGTGCCAGCGCAATATTGGAATTGTTGTAGCCACGGAACTCGTTCAATTGATTTAGAAATACTCTTGTAATACGTTCTTTATTACCCTTGTTGTCGGCAACGGTATCGATGTTAAAGATTATTTCATCTATTTTGAGCGATTGAAGTTTTTTTATCAGGTTTACTACCAATCCGGGATTGGGTTCGTCAAGCGGGTCAACATTTCTTACGGAATCCCGAAAGTTAGTGAATACCTTTTCCTTATATTTTTCGCAAAGACTGTAATACAAATATTTTATGAAATGCGATTTGCCACTACCATAGTATCCACTAATCCAAACACCTGTTTTGCCTTCTTTTTTGTTTGCGATGGCATTGAGAAATCTGTACAGGTTTTTGGTAATGCCCGGTGTAAATACATATTCATCTATTTCCTGTTTGATAAAATACTCTTCCATTTCACTTACAACCACAGCCGGGTTGATTCTTCGTGTAATGTCTTTGTCGTAAAGGTTTTGGATTTTCATTCTTAATTGGTTTTTGAAAAATATTGGGAGTTATTGGATTTCTTCTCCTATTTGTTGGTTTAAGTGATTCGCTCTATACATATTATCGTCATTCAGTATGCAGAACATGCTGTATTTTGATTCTTTATATTCGCCGGGATAAAAAAGAATAATCTTAAAGTCTTTGATAAGTTGTTCGGTCTTTTTTAGAAAGTCAGAAGCTCGAAGGTAAGGATAAACGCTGCCAAAGCCGGAAACAATTAGGTAAACCCTTTTCTCTTCTGATGGGTTAAAATGTTCTTTTACCTTTTTAGCTATTCTATCGTAAAAATCACCCACATTAATTTCGTCAATCACCCACTGTAGGGCATCCGTAGGATTTTCTTTCTCTTTTTCAAGCACTAAATCGAACAAGGTATCTCCGGCAAAACTTTCAGCTTTTAAATAGTCAATTAATTCGTGATAAATATTGATTGAGAGGCAATCGAGAAAGTTGTTTGGTCTTTTTAGTTACTTTACCAATAATTCAATTTGTTCACGAATTTGATATTCTTGCTCCGGCTGATAGGTATATACATAAGCAGGAAAAAGCAGGTTTCCCGTTCGAGGCTCCTGAAATCCTTTGTCAGCCAGTAAATTATATATCTTGTCTACGTTAATCATTGTCCAATAATTTCATTTCGTTCATCGGGATTAAATAGCAACACTTCTAAAAACCAACTGTCACCATTTCGTACTATATCTTTTAGAACATGCACGCTAAACTGTACTTTTTTTAATTTGTCGTCTTGCAACATTCCCAATTCCCTCAACATCCGCATAACTGTGTCTGACAGTTTTCTGACGGTTAAAGGTTTTAACTTTTCCAGTTCAATATGGCTATCCAGTTTCTTGTAAATAAAATTCTGGAAGTCGGTGGTTTTTAGCTCCAGGTCGAGATTGTACCATTTGCTTAAAACTGCTTCCAGCATAAAATCAGAAATAAGCTGATAGCTTTTACAAGCCGCATAGAAAAGTATAAGGTGTTTGTCGGTTTTGCTTCCACTTAAATAAGCATGAATAAAGGCTTCATTCTGAAGATTTACAATGCGTTTATTCAATTCACTTGCCAACCTCTTTTTCGAAGTCTCAGAGTTTACAGGAATCAAAACAGAGTCAATTTTTTCCTGTTTTACCATTAGCGCAGCAGCATCAGTAATAGCAGGCAATGTAGCTTCTGCTTCTTTATAGAGCAAAGAAGCGCTACTAAATCCGGTTTTATATTTTCTACTTCTTATCAATGTTTTCTACCTGGTCGTTTGCAATTAATAACTCTTTTGCTTCTACATTAAGCAAGTCTCCAATTTTGTACAGAACCTCCAAACTAGGTTGTCGTCTGTTCTGCACATAGGAATTAACCATATTGAAACTCTTACCCAGTTTGTCTGCAAGCCAAGTTTGCTTAATGCCCTTCTCCTCTAAAACTTCTTTGATTCGGTTCATTTTGTTGTGTATTACACAATGATGGTTAACAAAAATAGTAAAAGATATGAGATATTGAAAGTTGTCTGAGTTCCTATTTTATCTTCATTCGACAGCGAGAGTGTGAAGTTTGTTATTTACAGGTTACTACCAATATACCTGACTTTATCATGTATAACATTAGTTCCCTATGCTGCTTATCTGTGTCAAGAAAATCAAGGAATTCATTCCGGAGTGGTTGAGTTATCACTAAAACTTTTGTTTTTCAAACAACTAGCTGTCAATGTGTTAATGCATTAAATTAAGCTCAAATTATAATTTTTATACTATTTTTTATGAATACTATTAAACTTTTTTCATCTTTGTAGTGCATCAGGAACTCGAAAGAGTGCCAACCGAGCAAGAAAAGCAACGGTGGCTTAGAATGCGGACAGTCGTCAAAAAAATTGAGTAATCAACTGTTTCCATATTTACTGATGCACATTTATTAACTATTAAATATGTGTGCTATGACAAAAATTAATGCTACCATCCGAAAATTGGTAGGAGAGAAATCTATTAAAAAGATTAAATCTCAACAGGAGGCATTTACTTGCCTTAAATCGACTGAAGAGGCAATCCTCATCAACAATCCAAAAGAGTTTCAACTAACTATCCTTCAAACAAATCAACAAGACCATTTCTATCTTGGATTTGACGACCAAGAGGAAATTGAATCAAAAGGGATTATCTCAGTTAACAGACATATCGGCTCTAACACGCTCGGTTTATCTGCCAGTACAATTGCAATTTTAAAGAATCTGGAAATGGTGAATAACTTCCTGCAAAGTTGGTTTGATAACCCAAAGAGTAATTTCTTTGATTTTGAGGGTCTAAAACAAAAACAATGCAAAACCCTTACGGCAACTGCTGTCATAGGATTATACAAAGGCTACTCAGATGAGCTGATATCAGTCATTGAGTTTAAGGACGCATTACTAAAGGCACAGCAGGAAGTTAAAGAGAATCAAGGAGTTTTGCTCAGCATAAAAACGACTCAATGCGAAATACTGTTTCTGGGTCAGGAAGAACCTTCCGTTACACTTGACTTTATTCAGTATCCTAAATTCCTCTATGAAGAAGAAAAGTGGAGAAGTGGAGTAATATCATTCGTTGAAACTATGATGAAAAAATTAGAACAAAACAGGACTGTGATAGTATTCACGGATACTACTTTGATGCTGGAGAATTCGAATAAAATTGACTCTAAAATTAATATACATGAGTAATACTAAATTACAGAATAATGTAAATATCCTTTATCAAAATCTTCTGAATGAAAAGGAAGAGTTTACTTCAGCTTATGATGACTATATGTTTGACAATCCGGTTATAGTTGACTTTGGTAATTTCTATTAGATACCACATTATTTTCGAACAAACATTTCAACAAAATATTTTATAAATTGCCTCTCCGACTTTTCGGAGTGGGCTCAAATATTCATTTCTCCACCTCTTAACCAGATTGAAATAAAATGTTTCATCATACAATAAACTTGCAATTATCTCTGGTCTGTTAAATTGCTTTCTTAGTTGTTTTTTAAACCTCATCTCAAATCTCAAAACATTCTGATTCTGATATAATTCTGGAATAGATTGTTTTTTTACTTTCTGTTCATATTCTTTGCCATAAAATAATAATTGCCTCTTTTGGTTATTGTAATACAATCCATTGTTTTGCTCCAGTCTGTTGTAATATTGTGCCTCACCTAAATATGGATAGTATGTTTTTTCATCATATTGCATGATGAGGTTTTGAGCAAAATCTATTCTGGTAACATTTGCCAGATTGAAAGGTAAATGTAAACTATCACTTAACTTTTCAATGGCTCTTTTTGTATCTCCTTTTGAAAGAGTTTTAAAATTATCACCTAAATAATATTTGCAAATACTATTACTCCAGCTCAACAAATTGTAAACGAAGGTATTGAAAATGACAGCAGTAATTTATTAGACTCTTTAATAAAACTTGTTGAGGAAAGAAAAAATGCTGAAGAAGAAATCATTAAATTATTGTTGGCGATAAATCAAAATCCTGCATCTATAGTCATTACCGATATTGAAGGTAATATTGAGTATGTAAATCCAAAATTTTGCCAGGTTTCGGGCTATTCAAGAGAAGAATTAATAGGTAAAAATCCTCGGATTTTGAAGTCTGAATATACCAGTTCAGATTTATACAAGGATTTGTGGGAGACTATTTACGGAGATGAGATATGGAAAGGAGAATTTATAAATAAAAGAAAAGATGGAGAATTATTTTATGAACTTGCTTCCATTTCTTCGGTAAAAAATAGAAATGGAGAGATAGTGAACTTTTTAGCTATCAAAGAAGATATTACAGAACAACAACTGAAAGAAAAGGAAAGGTTACGTCAGTCTGCCTTTATTAATTCACTGTTTAATTCTCTTCCCGACATAATTTTTTTTAAAAATACGGATGGCGTTTATATGGAGTGTAATCCTCAATTTGCTGATTTTGTCGGAAAACCAAAATCTGAAATTATAGGACGTTCTGATTTTGACTTATTTGATAAAAAAACAGCCACTACTTTCAGAGCAGGGCAAACGCATACTTTTTTTGTAATTTATATTTAACAAATAATAGATTATG
>CAYZBC010000339.1:0-5456 GCA_964476535.1 uncultured Maribellus sp. | reverse complement strand
ATAAGATAATATAAAATACTTCCTTTGCGGAAAAGTTAAAAAAGTTTAAATTGAGACTGAATAAAAGAAATATAAATGGTGTCATCCAGAACTGGAATTCAAATTACTAAGAGTTAAATAGCATCTAATAAAAAATCAAATACTATTCATTTATTTAATTTTAAATTAAAATTCAATTTCTATGAAAAAAACAATTTTGTCAACTGTAATGGTGGCTGTTTTCAGCCTTTTTGCTTTGACAACTTTCGCACAGGTAACCTCATCCAGTATGGGTGGACGTGTTACTGATGCTGAAGGAACTGTGATAGGTGCAACGGTGATTGCTACACACACCCCTTCAGGAACAACTTATGGGACTGTAACCAATGTGGAGGGCCGATTCAACCTAAACGGTATGCGTGTAGGCGGGCCTTATACTGTAGTAGTTACTTTCATTGGATATGGTGCATACGCACAAAACAACATTACGTTGAGTTTAGGTGAAAACTATGTAATGAATGTTGTACTCTCAGAAGAATCAATATCATTAGATGAAGTTTTTGTTACGGCAAGCCGCACAAAATTCTCTAATGAAAAAACTGGAGCAGTGACCAATATCACAAACAGTCAGATAGAGAATTTGCCTACAGTAAGCCGTAGCATTATGGACATTACTCGCCTTTCTCCTTATGGAGGTAATGGTATGAGCTTTGCCGGTACAGATGGTCGTACGGCCAACTTTACTGTTGATGGAGCTAATTTTAACAATAACTTTGGTTTGAGTTCTGCTCTTCCAGGTGGAGGTAATCCAATCTCTATTGAAGCTATTGAAGAAATGCAGGTTGTAATCGCTCCATACGATGTTCGACAAACTAACTTTATTGGTGGTGGCGTAAACGCTATTACAAAATCCGGTACAAATACCTTAAAAGGTAGTGCTTATGTTTATCACAGAAATGAAAACATGCGCGGAGATGCTGTTGATGGTTTGCAAATACAAGGAGCACGTGAAAAAGACCGTAACACAACGTACGGTTTCACTTTAGGTGGTCCAATTATCAAAAACAAATTGTTTTTCTTCGTAAATGCAGAAATGGCTGAAACACCAACAATTGCCAATCGTTGGAAACCTTCAACTGATGGTGTTGCTGATGCAGACAACTTTATTTCTCGCACAACAGAAAACGATTTAAAAACGGTTTCTGATTTTGTAAAAGGTAAATATGGATATGAAACGGGATCTTACACAAGTTTTCCAGCAGAGGAAAGCAATAAGAAACTTCTTGCTCGTTTGGATTGGAATATTACAGACAAACATCGTCTGGCTTTGCGTTACAACTACACAAAAAACCTGTCATGGAGATCTCCTAATGGTGCTTCTATGGATGGTGGTACTCGTATGTCTGAGGCAAGAATGTCACAGGCTTCAATGTCGTATGCCAACTCTATGTATTCTCAGGACAACCTTGTTCATTCATTCTCTTTCGACTTAAATAGTCGTTTATCGGAAAAAGTCTCTAACCAATTCCTGGCAACATTCTCGAAACTTGACGATATTCGCGGAACAAATTCTAGTGAATTTCCTTTTATCGACATTTTGAAAGACGACCAAGCATACCTCTCTTTAGGTTACGAACTATTTACATGGAACAATGGTGTTCACAATAATGTATTGAACATTAAAGATGAAATGACTTATTATTTAGGTAATCATAAAGTTATTGGTGGAATAGCTTTCGAATATAAAATGGCAGATAACGCTTATATGCGCAATGGTACTGGTTACTATCGCTACTCTAGTCTCGATGACTTCTTAAACGAAGGAACACCTGAAATTGTAAACTTAACTTATGGTTACGATGGAGAAAGCAATCCTGCCGTTCGTGTGAGAAGTAACAAAATTGGCGTTTATGCGCAAGACGATTGGAGTGTTAGCGAAAGATTCAAACTTTCGTATGGTCTTCGCCTTGATGGACTTATTTTTAACAATAATGATTTGATAACTAATCAAGCTATCAAGGATCTTGATTATTCTGGTCGTAGTATTGATACAGGTGAATGGCCTTCTACCAAGATCATATTTTCCCCTCGTGTAGGTTTTGTATGGGATGCTTCTGGAGATAATAGCTTGAAAGTTCGTGGTGGTACTGGTCTTTTCTCTGGTAACCTACCACTCGTATTTTTCACTAACATGCCATCCAATGGAGGTATGGTTCAATACCAGGCACAAATAAATGAAGGTAATGCTGCGAAGAATGGTTTCACAATGGATGAATTTGCTGGCGGTCTTGTAACTGATGCCAACGGAAATGCTAACATGTCTGCACTACACGAGAAATTGGCAGGTTTAGGTTATCCTACAACTATTTCACCTGAAGATGGAACAATTCCTTCTGCAATTGCGGCTGTAGATCCAAATTTCAAAATGCCCCAGGTATGGAAAACATCACTTGCTGTCGACTATGCATTCCAAACATCTTTCCCATTCTCTGCAACAATAGAAGGAATCTACAATAAAACAATCAACGGTGTTTCTATTTCCGATTGGAGTATTCCATCTGTAGGTGGTTTTGCTCGTTTTAACGGTGTTGATAATCGTCCGGCTTATCCCGATGGTTATCATGCTGGCACAAAGGCATTTGTACTTGAAAACACAAGTCGTGGTTATGGTTGGTCAAGCAACATCACTTTAAATGCACAACCAGCAGAATGGATCAGCCTGATGGCAGCTTATACACATACAGTTGCTAAAGATGTAACAGGTATGCCGGGCTCTAACGCAGAATCGGCATTTACACACGTTCCTACAGTAGAAGGTCCTAACCACATTAAATTGCACAATTCTCAGTACACCACACCCGATCGTCTTGTGGCATCGCTTACTGCCCACGACAAGAGCGGTAACCACTATAGCTTTATCTATGAAGGACGGCACGGTGGAGCTAACTACTCCTATATGACGCTTAACGACATCAATGGTGACGGTTACAACTACGATGCAATCTATGTTCCAACTGATGATGAAGTGGCAAACAATGAGTTCCGCTTTGTTTCAGCAGACGATCAAACTCGTTTTATGGACTATGTGCATGCCAATGATTATTTGAAAGATCAACAAGGTGAGTATGCAGAAGCCTATAGCGTTTACTCTCCCTGGGTACATCGCATCGACTTCGGCTACAAACACGATTTTGTTCTAAATACAGGCGATACGAAACATAAACTACAACTTAGCTTTGATATCAAAAACGCTCTGAACCTGTTCAACTCTAGTTGGGGTGTAGCTAAATATTTGAATACTGATATTGGTTCGGAAGCTCGTATCCTCAAATATGAAGGCGCTGATACTGATGGTGTGGCTACATTCTCTACACCCTCTTCAATCCATGGAGATACTCAAACATTCACTTCAAGCTACTCATTGGGTCAAACCTGGTATGCTTCTATTGGTATCAAATATATTTTCAACTAATTTAAAAGTACAGACAATATGAAATTAAAATATTTATTCGCAATATTCATCGCAATGCTTGCCTTTATGACAAGTTGTGTCGATGAGGAAACTATGACATTATTGGATGAAATTCAGGTGTCGTCGTCATATGTCACTCTTCCCTTAGATGGAGGTTCTACATCCATTACTGTAACAGCTAAAGATAGCTGGACAATAGAGAAAGTAACTACTGAGAAAGATGATGTTGAATGGTTGTCAATCTCATCTACTACAGGAAATGCTGGTGAAACAGATCTTACATTTACTGCTCCAACTGCTTTAGATGGTCGCACTGCAGAGGTTTTACTTCAGTGTGGAGGTAAAACTCAGAGAATTAACGTTATGCAAGGCATAGCACAAATATCAGAAGCTCCTGTATCAGAAGTGCTTGCAGCTCCTGACGGAAAAACCTTCCTTGTATCGGGTGTTTGTACGGCAATAACCAGCACAACTTACGGCAACTGGTATTTGGAGGATGAAACAGGTTCTGTTTATATATATGGTACTCTTGACGCGAAGGGTGCAGAGAAAAACTTTTTAAGTCTTGGCCTTGAGGTTGGAGATGAGGTAACTATCCAAGGACCAAAATCTTCTTATAAAGGAAGTCCGCAAATGGTGAATGTATCGGTTATTACAATCAATAAATCACTTGTTAAAGTTGATTCTGTTTTAAACGCAGAGCTTCCTATTGAAGGTGGTGAATTTACAGCATACATTACCTGCAAAGGACAAGGCGTATCTGTAGATATTCCTGATGATGCTAAATCTTGGTTATCAATCTCCTCTATCCAATCGGCAGGAACTAATACTGTTGTGAAATTCAAAGCTGAAGCTAATACCGGTGGAGATCGTGAAACTACTCTCACGTTCAACACTACTGATGGGTCTAAAAACTATTCTACAGAAACATCTCTTAGCCAAAAAGGAGCGATTGTACAAGCAACTATTGCAGAATTCTTGGCAGCTGAAGTTGGTGATAGTCAATATCGTTTAACTGGTGTTATTACCAGTATTTCCGATGCTACATCTGGTAAATTAAACTTGAAAGATTTCTCCGGTGAAACATTTGTTTATAAAATTCAAGATTTTGCCCAAAAAGGTCTAAAAGTAGGTGACATTATCACAATCGTTGGAAAACGTGCAGAATATAATGGACCACAAGTAAGCGGTGCTGTTCTGGAAAGCGTTATTCCTGTAACTCCTGCTACTATTGTCGAGGTACTAACTAAAGAAGATTCCTACGATATTTACTATATGGTAACTGGTGAAATTACAGAAATTGATGATGAGAATTCCGGTAAGCTTTATCTGAAAGATGGCGATAGCCAGATTTATGTGTATAAATGTTATCCGGGTTATGGTGCAACCGGTGATGATAGAAACGGTTTACTGGCTGCCAAAGGCATTAAAGTTGGAGACACAATTACAATTATCGCAACGAAAGGCTCTTATAATGGAGTAGCTCAACTTGCATATGGTATCTATTTCAGCCATGAAAGTGGAGAATAAAATGTAATATTCTTCCATTATTAATTTAATGGAGTAAATAAAAAAAAGCATGACAATTAATTTTGTCATGCTTTTTTTAGCTCTTAACCCAACTTTCAAATAAAATTTCACAAACAACTGCATGTAAGACATTTGCCAGATTTAATTTTATTGTTGGGTCACCACTTTTGATTTTCTAATAAAGGGGCGATCTTTGAATCCCAATGCTGAGAATATACTCTTTATGGGTCACATTAAGATTAGGGTTGATCTTTAAATATTTTCTATTTTTATTTTATGGAAATAGAATTATTATTGGAATATTTATTGCCTGATGAGATTCAGCTTTATTCTCATTAAGGTTTAATACCTCGAGGCTTGCCTCGGGATCCAAAAATATTTTCTTCAATGCCTCGTGGGCTTGCCCCGAGGATTATTTACTGACAATAGTTGACCAGCTATAATTTATGTTCTTTTGAGCAAGTCCTGTTTTAAT
>CAYZBC010000338.1:0-5475 GCA_964476535.1 uncultured Maribellus sp. | reverse complement strand
TATTTCAACTTCAAAAGAAAAATGAACTGAAAAATTTCTAACTTTACAACCTTAAATAAACCCAAAAAAGTATGAAATTCAATTACCTATTTTCTTTATTTTTCGTATTCTCGCTTGTTTCGTGCAATAACTATTATTCTAAGGAAGATTTTTCTTCTGTCAAAAAGATTGATGCACACTTCCACATTTACAGTGCTGAAAGTACATCAATGGAACAGGCAAAAATGGATAATTTTAAATTGCTAACTATTAATACAAATTCCGATAATTGCGAGCGAGTTGTTGAGGCTCATCAATTGCTGAGCGCGTTAAAAACTAATTTTCCTTCAGATCTTGAATTTACAACTACTTTTTGTATGGATGGCTGGGACGAACCAGGTTGGGAGGAAAATACAATTTCTTGGATTGACCAGAGCCTTAAAGATGGAGCCATTTCAGTAAAAATTTGGAAAAACATAGGTATGGAATTTCGCGATAAAGACAGTGTTTTAGTAATGATTGATAATCCAAGATTTGATGCCGTTTTTGCTCATTTGGCTGAAAGAAATATTCCACTTGTTGGACATTTGGGTGAACCAAAAGCTTGCTGGCAACCCGCTGAAATGATGCAGGCAAATAACAACAAAAACTATTTTACAAATAATCCGCAATACCATATGTATTTGCACCCCGAGTTCCCAACTTACAAAGAACAAATGGATGCACGCGACCGGATGTTAGAGAAAAATCCAAATCTTGTTTTTATTGGTTGCCATTTGGCTAGTTTAGAATGGAGTGTGGATGTACTCGCCGAATGGTTAGATCGTTTTCCAAATGCTTCAGTTGATATGGCAGCTCGCATGGGCGATTTATTCTACCAAACCCGCGACGACCATAAAAAAGTGTACGATTTTTTTATAAAGTACCAGGACCGAATACTATACGGAACGGATATAACAGACAATGGTGGAGACAAAGATGCATTCCACAAAAGAATGCACGAAACTTGGTTGCGCGATTGGGAATATTTAGCAACAAACAACAATATGACAAGCCATTTAATTGATGGGGAATTTCAAGGATTAAAACTACCCAAAAAAGTAGTGAATAAGATTTTTTCCGAGAATACTAAAAAGTGGTATAAAAGTTTCTAAAAAAAAGGATGACATCTATGTAATAATAAACACAAATAGATGTAATCCTTTCGAATATTGATTAAGGTGTCATCTAACAAAATTCTAGGCTACGGATTTAATTCCGATAATTTGTAAAACCAGTTTTCCTCTACTTTTATGAAGTCGTAATTTAATTAACGAAAACCGGGAATAACTGACTAAAAAACTGTTAGAGTGTATAACTAATACCAAGATTCCATTTAAATCCAGGCAAATCTGAAATATTAGTATCTATTGCTTGAGTTGCCTGGAAAAATATGGATGCTGGGATTTTAATAGCTGATATGGAAATTGTTGGAGAGAAAAACAGACCATCATTATTACCATCATAATTGATGTAAAAAAGCATCAGGTTAGCCTCTAGGAATGCTTTATCACCCAGCCGAATTCCCGATCGATTAAAACACAAATTAAAAAAATGCCCGCTAATACTTCCGGTTTCCAATCCATTATCGTTCCAATAGTCCATTGTAAAGTTTGATTCAGGTGAAATGTTGTAAGTTCCGGTTAATGAAAATGCAAAATATCTTTCACCTTTGATAATTTCTTCATCAGCTAACTTATAACTGGAAGAGAATGTACTAAAATTAATTCCAGTCTTAAATTCAAATTTTGGTTTGGTAATCATTCTGTAATGAAACCAATTGTCGATAAACCATGGTTTCATATCGAGCCCGTACGCAAGTATCGGACTGTAACTTAATCTGCCTTTTTTAAAACTTGCTGAAGCAATTAGTGCCGGGTTATCGAGTGAAAATGCCGGAATTGAGGCAATCCCGTTACTGTTTAAACTAAATGTAACTTGACTTTCAAGTTTATTTTTGCGTTGATTGTCTTGAGAAAAGGTGATAACTGGAATAATTAAAAATAAAAGGAGTGTAAGTTTTTTCATTGGTTCGTTTTCTCGGATTTTTCTTGACAATATATTAAAATTTTATGTTCTAATTTTATAACTGCGGATTTAAGGCATTTGAATAAATAACAGTCATAAAAAAGTGACTCCTGCGATTGATTTGCTCCAAAACCTTAATTAGTATAAACAAAAGAATTTTCTGATGTATCTAACTTGATGTCTCGATTTATTTTTCATGATATCCAGTTCATTCTCATCTTATTACGCCAAATTAACTTCGCAAATATTAAATAATAAAGAATTTAAACTTCATTAACGTTGGTTTCTTGCTACGCAAATGTTGAAATCGTAATTTTGCACTGAACGAGTAAAATAAAATCAAAATAATAATATTATGGGTAAAATAGCTGAAAATGTAAAACCGGGTGTTGTAACCGGATCCGACTTACAATTTATCTTTAAAGTAGCGAAAGAAAATAAATTTGCGATTCCAGCGGTTAACGTAATTAGTTCATCGTCGGTTAATGCAGTAATGGAAGCAGCCAAATTGGCAAATGCTCCTGTAATGATTCAGTTTTCGAACGGAGGCGCAGTTTTTAACGCCGGTAAAGGTTTGAAAATGGAAGGACATCAAGTAGCAGTTCTTGGTGGAATAGCTGGTGCAAAACACATTCATACTTTAGCTGAAGCTTACGGTGTGCGTGTTATTCTTCATACCGATCACGCTGCTAAAAAATTGCTACCATGGATCGATGGATTGTTGGATGCAAGCGAAAAAAACTTTGCTGAAACTGGAAAACCATTATTTAGCTCGCACATGTTAGACCTTTCTGAAGAGCCGATTGAGGAGAACATCGAGATCAGCAAAAAATATTTAGAGAGAATGGCAAAAATGGGAATGACCCTCGAAATTGAATTGGGAATTACCGGCGGGGAAGAAGATGGTGTTGACAATACGCACGTTGACAGCTCTAAACTTTACACTCAACCCGAAGAAGTTTGTTATGCTTATGAAGAACTGAGCAAAGTTTCTCCAAACTTCACAATTGCCGCTTCTTTCGGCAATGTTCATGGTGTTTACAAACCAGGTAACGTAAAACTTACCCCTAAAATCTTGGACAATTCACAAAAATATATTCAGAAAAAATTGGGCACGGAAGAAAAACCGGTAAACTTTGTTTTTCATGGTGGTTCCGGTTCAGCACCCGAAGACATACGCGAAGCTATTGGTTACGGCGTAATTAAAATGAATATCGATACCGATACCCAGTGGGCTTACTGGGAAGGTGTTCGCGATTTTGAAGCAAAAAACCACGATTATTTACAAGGACAAATTGGCAACCCGGAAGGCGAAGACAAACCAAACAAAAAGCATTATGATCCACGAGCTTGGATGCGTAAAGCAGAAGAAGCTGAAATTGCCCGTTTGAAAAGGGCATTTGAAGATTTAAATGCGATTGATAGTTTGTAATAAAAAAGGCAATCTATTAAACTAAAAAAAGCCACTTCTGGAAATTCCGAAAGTGGCTTTTTTTTATAAGCTATTATTCTGTAAAAAATTTTCTAATTATTTTTACTAGAGTTTTTTGGTGTATTGGTTTCGATATATAATCATCGCAACCAGCATCGAATGCTTTTTCTCGGTCGCCGGCAATTGCAAAAGCAGTTTGTGCGATAATTGGAAGCGCTGGTTTCAGTTGTTTTATCTTTTTTGTTGCGGTGTAGCCACTCATGGTGGGTAAATTTATGTCCATAAGCACCATTTTAATGTCGTCTCTCTCTTTACAAACGGTTATTTCATCGTCGCCATTTTTTACCCAAATACATTCCAATCCCAATTTTTCGAGCACAATTTTTAAAAGGATAAAACTCGGTTCGTCATCTTCAACTACTACTGTAATTTCTTTTCTTATCACTTTATATTTGTTTGCTTATGTCTTGTTTTTAATACATAAATAATTGCAAATAAAACCCTCGTCAGATCAACTGCAAGGTTATTTGTTTTAGACTTTTGTCTCAGAAATTAAAATTAGCAAAGATTAGAGTTACTTTAAAGCACAATTTGCTGATAATATAGGTTCGGGTTGCTTATTCTGTATGAGTTTTTTACTTACTAAAATAAAGTAAAGTATGGAATATGAGATACTTAAGCATTTAAGTGTCGAGGAGGATATATGTTTTGGATTCTTATTTTTCTTATTTTTAATTCATGAATCCTTTTTTATATTGTAAATTGTAACTCTTTAATGGGTATTTGAGTTTTTTACAAATTAATAAAGAATATAAATATTGGTGTTTTACTAATTTATTGGTGTTTTTTATTGTACAATAGTTGAATGTATTTTTTATAAGTAGTGAAAGTTATATCGTTCTTACGTACAGATTAAACATAAATACAAAATACTTCGAAATTCATGAAAAAAATCCTTGCCATCGATGATGTAAAAATTAATCTTGACCTTTTACTCCAAGTTGTTAAGATCTATTTTCCCAATTTTATTTTTCTGAAAGCTACTTCAGGAGATAAAGGTATTGAAATAGCAAAAAAAGAAAACCCGGAAATTATTCTTCTTGATATATTAATGCCTGGATTAGATGGTTATCAGGTGTGCAAAATTTTGAAGAATGAAAAAGCCACCCAACATATTCCAATATTAATGATATCGGCCCTTGGACAAAATTCCGAAGAACGAACAAAGGGATTAAATGCAGGTGCCGATGCATTTATTTCAAAGCCATTTAATCAAGTTGAATTAAGAGCTCAAATAAATGTTGCTTTACGTATAAAAGAGGTTGAAGATTTATTGCGTTTGAGAAACGAAAATTTAGAACTTTTTATTAAAGGACAAACCAATAAATACCTCGAAAGCGAAGAACGGTTTCTGCAAATTTCTGAACATGCAAGAGAATTTTATTGGGAAGTTGATTCGAAAGGTTATTTTACTTATGTAAGTCCAGTAATCGAAAAAACGTTACATGTTACTCCCTCCAAAATTATTTTGAAAAAAAATATTCTGGAACTTTTCCAGTTAGACAATTCAAATTCAAAAGATCGAGACACAGTTCAGTTAATTAATAATTCGAGTTTTAACGATTTGGAAGTTGAATTGAAGGTAAGAAATAGAAAAATATGGTTGTCGATAAATGGTTTTGCTGTGTTAAACGAAAGTGGAAAGTACAACGGTAAAAGAGGTGTTTGTTATGATATAACAAAACGAAAGCAAGCTGAAATTGCGCTGCAAGAAAACGTTGAGCAAATAAAAAATTATCAAAAAAAACTGAAGAAACTAAATATTGAATTAACATTAGTAGAAGAAAAAGAACGGCGAAGAATCGCCGAAAACCTTCACGATAGTTTGGGGCAAACGCTTTCATTGGCTTTTATGAAATTATCGTCGATAGTGGATGAAAACTATTCGTAACCGTTCACAGTCCATAAATAATGGATATATAATTTTTCCAATTATA
>CAYZBC010000337.1:0-5481 GCA_964476535.1 uncultured Maribellus sp. | reverse complement strand
AACATCTTGCAAAGATATAAAATACCCTCAGATATAAAACTCTGTTGGGGGTCTAGTTTGTAATCTCAAAAATACTATGCCTTGATTATGTGGTATTTACATTTTTGAACAAAATGTAAATAAAATAGTTCATACTACTATATGGCTGACATACTGGATGTTGAGGAAATAATTTTATTATGAAATGATTTTGTTTTGTCCATAATTTTCAAATTGGGTTAAGTAAATACCTCAAAAAAATTAATTAAATATTAGAAAGATGACAATAATGGTTTAGTTGTATTTCTCCAGTGTAAATTATATTTTATTATAAAGAACAACAATACGAAACTTACTGTATATAATTGGGGAAGAATATGAAATTTATTATATTTGTAACGAAATACAAAAAGCACATTAATGAAATATCTGAACTATTCAATTGAATATTTGAAATCTAATGGAGGTTTCCATACAGCCAAAGAGATTAGCAGCCAACCTTATTTATGGGAAAAGACTTATCTGAAATTGGTTGAAGAAAAGAAGCAAATTTTAGGATTAATTGAAAAAGTATTAAAAAACGATTGCCCAAATGTAATATTAACAGGAGCTGGTTCGTCTGCTTTTATTGGTGAGGCACTGGTAGGCCATTTCCAGAAAGAATGGGGAGTTTCATGCAGGGCAGTTGGTACAACAGATATTGTTACTCATCCTGAAAACTACTTTTTAAAATCAAGAACAACTCTTTTGATTTCATTTGCTCGATCGGGCGATAGTCCGGAAAGTGTTGCAGCTGTGGAGGTTGCAAAAGAAAATTGCGATGACTTGTATCAATTAAATATCACCTGTAACGAAAGGGGGGAATTGGCAAAAAATACAGGGAATGAAAAATCTTGTGTGTTTTTATTGCCAGAAGAAACAAATGACCGTTCACTTGCCATGACTAGTTCCTTCTCCTCAATGCTTCTTGCTGGATTGCTGATTGCAAATATTAAGGAAATTGGGCAGATGGAGCCGTTAATTAAAAAAGTACAAAGTTTAGGGAATTATATTTTAGATGAATGCCTTCCAAGTCTGAAAAAAATTGCGGAAATGAATTATGATCGGATGGTATTCTTGGGATCCGGTCCGCTTTTTGGAATAGCACATGAATCACACTTGAAAGTTCAAGAGATGTCTGACGGTCAGGTTATTTGCAAGTTCGATTCATTTTTGGGATTTAGGCATGGACCAAAAGCAGTTGTAAATAACTCCACAGTAGTTGTTTATCTGTTTTCTAACAATGCTGGGGTAAATCTTTATGAATTTGACCTGGTAAGATCTGTAAATGAAACAGCTGCTGGTGAAAAATCGGTTGCCATTGGAAATGGCTATAATGAGAAAGAATTCAATTTTGATTTCCCCATTCAATTGCCAAATGAGATAGTTGATATTCCGGAAGACTTTTTATCTGTGTTTTATATTCTTCCAGCTCAGATTATAGCATTTTATAAATCATTAAGTTTAGGATTATCACCTGATTCCCCATCAAAAAGCTCCTCTATTTCACGGGTGGTAAAGGGAGTAAAAATATATAGCACTGTAGAGAAGTAAAAGAATGTTTTTCGGTGGAAAGGGAAATTGCATTTACTTAGTTTGGTTATAAGCTATCCTTTCGCTAAGAACAATTGAGAACAATTGATAAAATGAAAATAATGAAAGATGCCAGGGATATTTTTCTTGATTTAATGTCAGATAACCGGAACGGGGTAAAAAGAGGGATGTATTCTGTTTGTTCTGCTAATGCCGATGTGCTTGAAGCCTGTTTTAAACAAGCAAAAACTGATGGTACTATTTTATTGGTTGAATCCACTTCAAATCAAGTGGATCAGTTTGGTGGTTATACAGGAATGAAACCAGCCGATTTCGTTCGTTATGTACATTTGATTGCTCAAAAAGTTGCTTTCCCGGAAGACATGATCCTTTTAGGAGGTGATCATTTGGGGCCAAATGCATGGCAAAATCTTCCGGCTAAAGAGGCCATGGATAATGCAAAAGTGCTCATTGAAGAATATGTAAAGGAAGGATATCTTAAAATCCATCTTGATACAAGTATGTTTTGCGCCGATGATGATGGCGATAGAACGAAACCACTTAAAGATGATATCGTTGCTTCAAGAGCTGCAATTCTGTGTCAGGTTGCCGAAAATGCCTGGATAAAATATCGTAAAGATAGTCCAAAACCTATTTACATAATTGGCACCGAAGTTCCTGTTCCCGGAGGTGCCCAGGAGGAAGAGGAAGAAGTAATTCCAACAACTCCAGAAGATGCAGTACTTACAATTAATGTGACAAAACATTATTTTATGAAGGCCGGTTTGGCCGATGCCTGGAATCGTGTAATTGGAGTAGTTGTTCAACCGGGAGTAGAATTTGGTGATGACCAAATTTTCAAATACAAACAGGGGAAAGCCCAAAAGCTTAGCGAAAAGATTATTGAATTTGATCGTCTTGTTTTTGAGGCACATTCAACCGACTATCAAACAGAAGAAGATTTAAGAGCACTTGTCGAAGATCATTTTTGCATTCTGAAAGTAGGACCCTGGTTGACTTTTGCTTATCGTGAGGCTCTTTTTGCATTGGAATCAATGGAAATTGAAATCATGGGGAAAGGAAATAAAGACTTATCAAAATTACGTGACACGCTGGAAAAATTGATGCTGAAAGAACCGAAGTACTGGAAAAAATATTATCCCGGAGATGAAAAACAACAGTTCTTTAAAAGAAAATATAGTTTTTCTGACAGATTAAGGTATTATTGGCCAATGGAAGAGCTTGATTTAGCTAAAAACAGGTTATTCGAAAACCTGAAAAAGAACAGGGTGCCAAGCTCTCTTTTAA
Organism: uncultured Maribellus sp.; assembly: GCA_964476535.1. GTDB lineage: Bacteria > Bacteroidota > Bacteroidia > Bacteroidales > Prolixibacteraceae > Draconibacterium. Next base: position 2,622 of record CAYZBC010000337.1, on the reverse strand, counting down.
GCCAGTTTATGCCGATTCAGTTTTATCAGGTTTGTGAAGGTTTAATTACGACTAATCCCCAGGAGCTTGTTCACAGTTATATTCAGATTGTTACAGGGATTTATTCCAGGGCATGTGGATTATCTGCATCAAAATAATAGAATTTATAAAGTAACCTTATAGTTGAATGATATGAAAAAATACCCGATAGTTTATGCTGTCATAATTTTAGTTATCTTGTTTACAGCATGCGGGAAGAAAGACAAAACGGTTATAAGTGAACAGACGTTGGAGTTTATTGGCCAACAGTTTAAGAATACCATAGCTATATTAAACGATCAGGATAGAATACCTAGAACAATTGACAATAATGGAAAATTAGTGACTATTGGCATTTATGGTTGGACCAGTGGCTTTTTTGCCGGAAATCTCTGGAATATGTATGAACTCACCAACGATGAGAAATGGAAAAAAGAGGCAGAAATATGGACCGAGGCCTTGGATTCAGTACAATATCTTACGGATCATCACGATATTGGATTTATGATTAACTGTAGTTATGGAAACGGTCTAAAGTTAACAGGGAAAGAAGAGTATAAAAATATTATTATTCAGGCAGCTAAATCTCTCTCAACAAGATATAATCCAAATACAAAGTGTATTGAGTCGTGGGATTACCGCACCGCATGGGATGGAAAAACAAAGTGGTTTTTCCCGGTAATCATCGATAATATGATGAATTTGGAACTACTGTTTGAGGCGACGCGTTTAAGCGGCGACAGTAGCTTTTATGATATTGCTGTTCAACACGCACTAACTACTATGGAGAACCATTACCGGGATGATTATTCGTGTTATCATGTTGTGGATTATGATACCATTACCGGACAAGTTCTTGATAAGGCAACATGTCAGGGATTTGTTGATCAATCGTCGTGGGCACGAGGTCAGGCATGGGGTTTATATGGGTTTGTGCTTTGTTATCGTTTTACAAAGGATGACCAATATTTGAGATTTGCAGAAAATATTGCCGATTACATTTTAAACCAACCAAATTTGCCGGAAGACATGGTTCCTTATTGGGATTTTAACGTTGTTGACCCCGGATTAACTCCGGAATGGGATTATGATTCGTCAAAATATCCGGTAATTCCACGGGATGCTTCTGCGGCAGCTATTATAAGTTCCGCGTTGTTTGAGTTAAGCAAATATTCCATAGAGAACAGAGTAAAATTTCAATCTGCAGCAGAAAAAATTCTTGATTCTCTTTCTTCACCTGAATATTTGGCTCTTTCGGGCAACAATAAATATTTTATTTTAAACCATAGCGTGGGCAGTATTCCTCATGGAGTTGAAATTGACGTGCCATTGGTATATGCCGACTATTATTTTTTGGAGGCATTAAATCGTAAATTGAAGTTAAATTAAATTTGCTTATCTTTGCGCTCCTGTAAAATGCATCGAGGCAAATAATCGTGTGTGTTTTGCAAAATATTCAGGGTTTTAGGAAACTTGTGCTCTGGGTAATATTGCGAGAATAGCTCAGTTGGTAGAGCACGACCTTGCCAAGGTCGGGGTCGCGAGTTCGAGTCTCGTTTCCCGCTCAGAAAGAAGCTTTGCATTTGTTTGTAAAGCTTTTTTTATGAAGAATTCTAAATATTATTTTTTATCCTGTTTCATTTGTGGGAAGAATGAAACGATTTTGGGTGACTCATTCAATTTGATGGAGATGGGATTAAGAGTTGAGAGTGCCGAGACAAACTGAGGACGGAAGCCCCCCAAAGAAGAACTTAAATGCTATTTTATTCAATTTAAATCCAATTCTAATATATTCGAAATTTTTCACTATTTTATTTTTGTAATATTGTAGCAAGCTAATCTTGTCCCATCCATTAAGTCATAACCTAAATTATTAACTGCGGGAGAAAACCAAATTTCTTTCATTCCTTTCTGGTTGACGATAATTGCATATGTTACACCATCTTTATATGTGCTTTTCATTGGATAAATGATTTTAGTCTTTTCACCTTTTGAATTTATACTTTCAAAAATTACTTTATTGTTGTCATAATCAAATGTATGATAGCACACTTCATATTTTGTGTAAACTGCTTGACTAGGTTCTTCTACATCTGTTTCTGTGCTTTTAAATTTATAAACTTGTGAAAAAGAAGTCAAATTGAAAGCGAAGAAAACTGCAATTAAAATGATTGATTTTTTCATAGTAACCTAATGTTTTGCTTTTTATAATATTGCAATTTAACAAAAAATCTCTTAACGTACACGTAAAACCCATCCCGACTTTTAAGGCACTCGGAATCCAAAAACAGACTAATCCTCAAAAATTAATGGGGTACAGAATATGGGCATCATTTTTGCAATTTAGTTTGTAATGAAGACTAAAAAGAAAATATTAATTGCTTTGATTGCTACAGCCATCTTTGGCTATGGGATTGTCGTTAATGAAAAGGATTCTCCTATTCCCATTAATTCCTCATCCAATCCACAACCTCAATCCATCCAATTGAATAATTCCAATTCCTTGCCTCATCCTCATCCTAAACCCCAGGAAACATCAAGTCTCAACCGAGATGAGGTTCTAAAGAAATCCCTCAAAGGATATAGGGAACAAACTTATTGGGG
>CAYZBC010000336.1:0-5495 GCA_964476535.1 uncultured Maribellus sp. | reverse complement strand
TTTTTGTTGACCGATTTATAAGAAGAAAAATGAGTTTTATTAAGTTAATTATTAGGTAGTTATGAAAAAATTAGATTTAAGCAAGTACGGAATTGTTGACGTAAAAGAAATTGTTCACAATCCATCATACGAACAACTTTTTGAAGAAGAAACTAAAGAAAGTTTAGAAGGTTTTGAAAAAGGACAGTTGACTGAATTAGATACAGTTAATGTAATGACAGGTATTTTCACAGGTCGCTCACCTAAAGATAAATACATTGTAAAAGACGATACAACCAAGGATACTATTTGGTGGACATCTCCTGAATCTCCAAACGATAACAAACCTGTTTCTACAGAAGTTTGGAGCGAACTTAAAGAAAATACAGTAAAACAACTTTCAGGCAAAAGATTATTTGTTATTGACTGTTTTTGTGGAGCAAACGAAAATTCACGGTTGAAAGTTCGTTTCATCATGGAAGTAGCATGGCAAGCACACTTTGTGAAAAACATGTTCATTCGTCCTACTGAAGAAGAATTAAAAACTTATGAACCTGATTTCGTTTCATTAAACGGCGCAAAAACTATTAATACAGAATGGGAAGATCATGGTTTGAATTCTGAAGTATATACGGTTTTCAACTTAACTGAAAAAATGCATGTACTTGGTGGTTCATGGTACGGTGGTGAAATGAAAAAAGGAATCTTTGCTATGATGAACTACTACCTTCCATTGAACGGAATGGCTGCTATGCACTGTTCTGCTAACGTAGGTAAAGATGGTGATACTGCTATCTTCTTTGGTCTTTCAGGTACAGGTAAAACTACACTTTCAACTGACCCTAATCGCCAGTTAATTGGTGACGATGAGCACGGTTGGGATGATGATGGTGTATTTAACTTCGAAGGTGGATGTTATGCAAAAACGATCAATTTAGATAAAGAAGCAGAACCAGAAATTTTTGGCGCTATCAAACGTAACGCTCTTTTAGAGAATGTAACTGTTGATGCTGATGGTAAAATAGACTTTAATTCGGGACCAGCAAATACGCGTGTTTCATACCCTATTGACCACATCGAAAACATTGTTAAGCCAGTTTCTAAAGCAGGTCACGCAAACAAAGTTATTTTCTTAACTGCTGATGCTTTTGGTACATTACCTCCGGTAGCTAAATTAACACCGGCACAAACTCAATATCACTTCCTTTCAGGATTTACTGCAAAATTAGCTGGTACTGAGCGTGGTGTTACGTCTCCACAGCCTACTTTCTCAGCTTGTTTTGGTGCAGCTTTCCTTTCGCTTCACCCAACTAAATATGGTCAAGAATTAGTGAAAAAAATGGAAGAGCACGGAGCTGAAGCTTACTTGGTAAACACTGGTTGGAATGGTACAGGAAAACGTATCTCTATTCAAGATACTCGTGGTATCATTACTGCAATCCTTGATGGTTCTATCGAAGGTGCACCAACAAAAAATCTTCCTGTCTTTAACCTTGAAATTCCTACGAAATTGAATGGTGTTGATACAAAAGTTCTTGACCCACGCGACACTTACGCTGATGTTGCTGATTGGAACGAAAAAGCAACTGATCTTGCAGGTCGTTTTATCAAAAACTTCGTGAAATATACCGATAACGAAGAAGGTAAAGCATTGGTTGCTGCAGGTCCACAATTAGATTAATTTTTTGCAAAAAAAATATTTGAAAGCCTTTCGTTAGTTAACGGAAGGCTTTTTTTTGAATAATTTTCGATTAACAGAAACGGAATTTTGAAACACGGATATATTTTACAAAGTTATCTTCGTATTAAAAAAAATATACTGATTTTATTGGTTACGTTAACCTACGCTTTTGTTACTTTTGCATTCTGAATGAGTAATGGAATAAATATTATTGCACGGTTTCATCGCTGGCGGCTGAAAAACATGAGTGAACGTGGTTTTTTAACTGTGCTCAGTATTGTGGTTGGAGTGCTTTCGGGAATGGCCGCCGTAGTAATTAAAAATTCTATTCGGTTAACCCACCGGTTGGTCGATTCATTTATTTCGGGTGAAGTTCACAATTACATTTATTTTGCTTTGCCATTAATTGGAATTGCGTTAGCGGTATTAGCAATAAAATACATTATTCGGCATCCGGTTCGCCATGGTATTCCTAATGTTTTGTATAGTATTTCAAAGCGAAAAGGAAAGGTAAGCTCTCATAATTTATATTCATCGATATTAACCAGTTCGCTAACAGTGGGTTTTGGCGGTTCTGTTGGATTGGAGGGACCAACCGTTGCCACCGGTGCTGCGTGGGGATCCTGGTTGTCACATTTTTTTCGCCTTGATTATAAAAATAGAATTCTAATTTTGGCTTGTGCCAGTGCTGGAGCTATGGCTGCTATTTTTAAAGCGCCCATTGCTGCTATTGTATTTGCGGTTGAGGTAATAATGATTGACTTAACGGTGTTTTCGATGGTTCCATTGCTTCTTTCATCTGCTACTGCAGTTGTTACTTCCTATCTTTTTCTTGGTCAAAATGTGCTTGTTCCTTTCGATGTAAAAGACGTTTTTGTACTTAAAGATCTTCCTTATTTTATATTACTGGGAATTATTGCTGGTTTTGTTTCGGTATATTTTATAAAAATGTATGTATTTATTGGAGGTCGTTTCGATAAAATGAAAAAGAGTACTACCCGGTTAATTATTGGAGGTGGTGCAATCGGTATTTTGGTGTTTCTTTTTCCATCGCTTTATGGTGAAGGCTACGACGCTATAAATTCATGTTTGGTGGGTGATATTCAATACCTTTTCAACAACAGTTTATTTGTAGGTTTAAAAGAGGAAGTTTGGGTCGCTTTAATTTTGCTCGCCTTGGTAGTTTTATTAAAAATTGTAGCTACTTCGTTAACTTTTGGCGCTGGTGGAGTTGGAGGAATTTTTGCTCCGACACTTTTTATGGGAGTAAATACCGGTATGTTATTCGCTCAAATTGTAAATATGTTGGGATTTCGCCAGGTAAGTACCCACAATTTTGCCTTAATCGGAATGGCAGGATTAATAGCAGGAGTTTTGCATGCACCTCTAACGGGTATATTTCTGATTGCCGATATCTCGGGCGGATACAAATTGTTTGTGCCTTTAATGATAACGGCAACATTTGCATATATAATCGTTAGAACTTTTACGCCCAATTCGGTTTATCACATTCAGTTGGCACGCCGAAAGGAATTAATGACTCACGATAAAGATGCCAATGTTTTGCAAATGATGGTAGTGAAGAAATTAATTGAGACCGATTTTGAAATTCTTTCGCCTGAAGCTACTTTGCGAGATTTAACTATTGCAATTTCCAGAAATCATCGCAATTTGTTTCCAGTAGTTGATACAGAAGGGAAATTGGTTGGAATGGTAAAAATGGACGATGTTCGAAGTATGATTTTTGATCACGATTTATTAGATACTATGAAAATTAGTGAATTAATGTATATGCCCGAATATTCAATTGATCCCAACGATAGTATGGAAATTGTGGCTAATAAATTTGAAGCTTCGGGGAGATATAATATGGCGGTATTAGAAAATGGAAAATATATTGGCTTTATTTCTCGTGCCCGGGTTTTTACTAAATACCGTAAACAAATAATCGATGTTTCGCACGTTTAAAATAATTTGGAGGAGAAATTTTCATCGACAGGTGAATAAAATGGTTGCCTGGCGTATTGCCAATATTTCGGAGCGGAATTTCATTTACATTCTTAGCATTGTAACCGGGCTATTAAGTGGATTAGCTGCACTTATTCTGAAAAATCTTATTCATCTTGTGGCTGAAAAACTCACACATTGGTTTGCTGTTGACGGCATCAGCTATTTGTATTTGGTTTACCCATTAATTGGAATATTTCTTGCGGTACTTTTTGTTAAATTTGTTATTCGCGACGATATTGGACATGGAGTTTCAAAAATTCTCTATGCAATTTCCCGGAAAAGTAGTCGTATTAAGTCACACAATACCTACTCGTCGATGGTTGCCAGCTCGTTAACAATTGGTCTTGGCGGTTCGGTTGGTTCTGAAGCGCCCATTGTTTTAACTGGTGCATCCATCGGATCAAATCTTGCCCGCCTTTTTAAATTGAACTACAAATATGTAACCTTAATGGTAGGGTGTGGTTCGGCTGGTGCAATTGCCGGAATTTTTAATGCTCCAATGGCTGGCATCGTTTTTACCCTTGAAGTGTTAATGTTAGACTTAACTATGGCATCTCTGATACCACTTTTGTTATCCGCAATTTCGGCAACAGTGTTAACCAGCTTTTTTATGAACGAAAGTATTTTACTGCGTTTTACACAGGTAAATTCATTCGATATTCATACAATTTGGGTTTATATTTTATTGGGTGTTTTCACCGGGTTACTAGGAATTTATTTTACCCGAACCACAATGTATCTCGAAAAATATTTTTCGAAGATTAAAAATTGGGTAGTTCGATTGTTAATTGGAGGTTTTGTGCTCGGGCTTCTTATTTTTATCTTTCCCCCTTTATGGGGTGAAGGTTACGTTAGTATTGCTACTATTTTTAAAGGACAAGGAACTGATTTGTTAAACGGTTCGCTGTTTTTTGGATGGAAAGAGAATGTGTATATCTTGATACCTGTTTTAGCGGGCATATTAATATTTAAAGTTTTTGCCATGTCGGCAACAACAGCATCGGGTGGTGTGGGTGGCATTTTTGCCCCAACACTTTTTATGGGAGCAATTGCCGGGTACTTTTTGGTAACCGCTTTAAATATAATTTTTCACCTTGGATTACACGAAGATAGTTTTGCACTAGCAGGAATGGCTGGAATGATGGCCGCTGTTATGCATGCTCCACTTACGGGGATTTTTTTAACTGCAGAAATTACAGGCGGGTACGGAATGTTTATTCCTCTGCTGATTACTTCTACTGTTGCCTATGTAACTATAATGCGCTTTGAACCTCATTCTGTTTATACAAAACGACTTGCTCAACGTGGTGATTTACTGACACATCACAAAGACAAAACCGTGCTGCGAATGATGAATATCAGACAGTTAATTGAAACGGATTTTGAAATGCTTACTCCCGATTCTAAATTAAGAGATGTTGTTGAAGCCATTTCAAAATCTACACGAAATTTGTTTCCTGTGGTCGATAAAAACGGAAGTCTTATTGGAATGATAAAACTATCTGAAATTAAGAGTTTAATTTTTGAAGCAGATTTATACGATACGGTTTGGGTGAAAGATTTGATGTACATGCCTGAATTTTTTATTTCGCCCGACGATAATATGGAGCTTGTTGCTGAAAAATTTGAGACATCGGGACGTTATAATCTGGCAGTACTTGACGATGGAAAGTACCTTGGTTTTATTTCACGTGCTATTGTTTTCTCAAAATATAGAAAAACTGTACAAAATTCTTCGACTGAATAAATCTTTTATATCTTTTCATTTTATTTATTCACTTATAGGTTAAATACCTCGAGGCTTGCCTCGTCAAAAATTACTATT
>CAYZBC010000335.1:0-5589 GCA_964476535.1 uncultured Maribellus sp. | reverse complement strand
ATATAAACATGGTTCTTGGTGCCTTCCATTTCCGTGAAAGCGGCTTTAAATTCATTGTTAAAGTCTATACCAGTGCCGCCCTCTACTTCTGCATCCGGTAGTTGATAAGCCCTCTTCTGTAGATCTTTCTTTTTCGTCATATCCCCCTGCTTGTGTACTTCTTAATGAAACTCATTCTATCTCTCTGCTAAGTATTGTATTTCCGGAATTATGTCCATAAGATTATACTCCCGTTGTTGTATATATGAAAAGGGTTTTCATGTGATCCCGGATATTCCTTCGGAATTCCGGGATGACGATTATTGTCTTTCACTCCCCCACACCGAGAGATGTCCAAGACGGTCGTCACCGCTTATTACTCTCATAAGTCTAAGAGGGGCAGTAATTCTTTCAATTGTTTGTATTATTCCATACAGGGCTTTTATAACCGAGCAAGCTTGGCCCCAGCCGAAGGCTGGGTTGCGAGGGAACAATAGAGCGGCCATTGCCGCAGGAGCAATGGTCGCGTCCCTGAGAGGAATAATACAAACAGTTGAAGGGAATAAAAAAGCCCCCTCAGGTTTCCCTGAAGGGGCTTACATGGTGAGGCTATACATGGTATAGGACCAATCTAATCTCCATATTGGGCTCTAATCATATAGGTATAAACTCCGTGCCCAATTCACCGATTTAATGGTAATTCCATATATTGGCCAATTCAGAGATAAGAACAATGTCACATATAACCGCTCCGGGAAAGCCTCGAACTAATGCATTTAACGCTAATTTTTGTCCATTTTGTCCGGTCATTTGGGGGTAAAATCGAGCTAACTTTATGTATATAAACAAGTTAGGTTGTGTCCGTGGTGTTCGAGCGGACATTGAATTTCAGAGGTAACTTATCATTCGTGGTATATAGCTCAATTTCTTGATATCGATCTCGAGCGGCACACGCTTCTGCAAAATCCCTATGAAACGCTGGAAATCCCTCAGGTCCGTTAGCTAGGATAAGTCTAGTGCGTCTACGAGTGTCAATTTTGTGTGCCGGAAACAACATAGCCAAGCCACGCTTATGATTTTCCACCCAATTGCAATAGTCAAGTCCCTGAAATATGACGCTTTGCATTCGTGAGCTTGTCAGCTTTTCGTATTTGAGCTCTATAGCTGTAAGCCATTTGCGCTTACGTTCAAGCGCGAGGATATCAATCATTTCAGATTTTACAGTGCCTTCTCCCGCCGGGACCTCGCAATCAAGCACATGATACTGATATCCACCCATTTCTCCCCCGGACTTGAGATATTCCACCACTGCCGACTGGAAATCATATACCTCATTCTTAATTTTTGCATTTTTCGCAAGCAGGGCTTGATAATGCGAGTCAAGCCGACTCGCACGCTCTTCCAATGAGTCAAACCTGACAACATTGACGTATTGGATCAGTCTTATATCTGGTATGGCCACACCTAACAAATTAATCTTCCTGAGGAAAACTTCATCAAATGAATGCCCCAGGATTAACAACGGTACCCTTTTGTCTCCTTTTGAAACCCTGTCCCAATGCGCAAATACTAAAGGCAGGAGTTCTGTTTGCAGCGGAGTAGGCAGATCCCTTATATCCTTACCAGACCCCCCATAGCCCACTATAGCAATAGAAGAATGTTTCCTTTTTTCAAGAACCCTACCTTTGCTAAATTTGAGATGATTGGACACTCTGCTGAATTCAAGACGTAATTCACATGTTTGCTTTAAATATTGAACAATAAAGTCAACAAATTCATATCTTTCAAGACAGTTGGCATCAAATCTCTTACGTGTCATATGCGTCCTTCTTCTCTGGCTATTTTGCCCGGCAAATCAGGCTTCTCAAAATCTAACATTGCCTTACCCCAATCATACCCACTGATAGCCCTGTCGTCAATGTATACATGGGCAACAAACTTCTCACATTCAATATGATGAAAGGGAAACCCGTGTTTTTCGAGCCACTGTTTAGTCACCCCTTTACTGGTATCATCTCTTGAAGTGTGGAACACTATTTTATGTCCTTGTGCGAACAGCTTTTTTACCGCATCAAGAGCTCCCTTAATAGGCGTGGCCTTCATAAGTTCATACGGATCCTTTTTGACTTTACCAAAATCGACATCCGTACAATCAGCTACAGTTCCATCCACATCAATGGCTACGGTTAATTTTTCACCCAACGGTAAAACTTTCATTTAATTCCACTCTCCCACTGTGATCTCTTGTCCATCTTTTATCTGAATGACTCTATCTCCCCAATGCTTCGCGTATTCTTCCGGATTAAATGTATGAATAGGAATTAATTTACCCGGATCAATTGCCGTGACAAAAGATTTCAGGTCATCCAAAACAGCATGCCCGCTGGTATGCGCGTATATTATGCCTATGCCCTTATCCTCGCAATAATCTTTAAATTTTTCCGTAAGATAGCCTTCCCACATTGAATATATTATCTTCGCACCTTCAATATCTTTTATGCCTTTGACAAAAAAAGGAAATACGGAATTATCTCTCGCCAGCATCAATATTTTGCTCTTTTTCTTGTTTATATCTGAAATATCTATTTTGTTTGTATTGTAATGATATAAAAGCTGTGTTGAAACTTTTTCGGCTAGAGTACTGGCATGATACTTAGTGAACTTGACCTTAATATTATTCCAATCGAATTGAGGTATATTTTTCGAAACTTCCTTGAGCTTATCAAGAATGTATGCCGTATAAATATCTATTACAAAGATATGTCCTGTCTTTACGCATGCTTTATATGCTGAAACTATCCTGTCAATGTTTTGTGAAGACGCAAATAAGAATTTGATGTTATCATTAGACTTTAGAATATCCTCCATGGATAACTGCACAGCCTCTTCATTCTTGCACAGCATATCATTTCTTCCCAACATTGACCCTTCCATTAACAAACAGTCGATATCTTTAGGTGGATTTTCCAGCATCTTCTCAAAAAGCACACTTTTTCTGCCATGTCCCCTAAAGTCTCCGGAATAAAATATCCTCTTTCCATCTGCTTCGACAAGAAAAGCCAGAGCGTCAAAAGCCGAATGATCTACTAAGTACGAGGTGACTGTAAAATCCCCCACTGCCACTTTCTTGCGTTTATCTATAATGATAGCATTAATCTTACCCGCGCTATTGGGAACAAAGAGATCCGAAATGTCAGCAAGTATCTTAGCACCTTCACTCATGTATATAGGAACATCAGGATGAACATAATTTAAGAACCCATAATGATCAAGATGGGAATGAGAAATAAATATCGCGTCTATCTGCCGCTCTTTACCCTTATACAAACCATCAATGGCAGGTAGTATTTCAAGATCGATAAGTTCTCTTGTCGTTTTATCCCGCAAAACGTCAGCATTAAACCTCTCGCCGTTTTCATCGACAAGCGGCATACCGAAATCTATTAGTATTCGTGTATTTTCTGTACGGAGCTCAACACAACTACCACCGATTTCCTTTGCTCCTCTGTGAATAATTAAGTTCATGGTTTTATTAAAAAAGGATTGCCTTTTAATTGTATAGAATTCTCCTTTTCCTCATAATAAGCATCATAGAGCTCAATGCGGTCCTTCCCAACTACAAAGGTAGTTTTTCCCAATAATACATTTTCTTTTTCTTTCAAAAACTTGTTTTCTTGATCACTTGTTATGGCAACTACTGCTTCAATGATTAGACTATGTGGAATCTCACTCTTAAATCCAAACATTTTATACCATTCTCCGCCGCTCTTTGCTTTTCGTAAAATCTTAAGGATTGTATACGCATAAATAATAGCCTGCGATGCCGCATGTTTATACTCACCCGGTCTCTTAAGCTCCCAAACTGATAGTCTTACTTTATTATCATTTGCTTTCCTTCGAGCGAGAATATCGATATATCCGTTTCCCAGCATGGGCAACCCTGTATTTGCGGAAACTGGGACAGGAATTTGCAATGGAAACTTACCGGCTATCATGACTGGCTTAATTTGCATACCAGCAACCCCAAACTTACCGGTACCTTTTAACATCTCCGCTATGAATTTTGTTTCAACTCTATGTTCACGGCTTTTTACTTTAGGAAATCCCTTTGCTGTACTCGCAAGCTTTTTGAAAGATCTCCTGAATTCTTTTGCTTCTTTTCCAAGCCATTCATATTCACCATCTTTTAATGCAACATTAAACCACTCTTTATTTTTCTTTTCCTGACCATTTATTAATTTTAATACTACTTCTTTCCCTTTGACGACAAGCTGCGCAACTTCCTGTCCATAAAACCGCATAGAATATATTGCTTTTACTCGGGACTTCGCCTTACTGACCGAAAGATATGTTTTGAGAGGCTCCCATTGACGAAACTCTTTCTTGGCCAATTTTGAAATACCCTCTCCAGAAGTAAGTGCATTCACCCAACTACTCAATTTTTTATTAAACTCTGGTTCGTTTCTTTTCCAAATATTTTCAATATCTTTGATAAGTTGCATGCTGCCTCCCTTAAACTGTTTTCTTCTTTCCCCCTACAAACTTTTCGCTAAAAAAATCGGCTATGCGCCACTCCTACAACTCATATGAGCCCCGTTGTTCCTACAAACCTTATTTTACAAAATACTGTATCTCAACAACACATTTTATCTCTTTGTCTATACTGCTTGTGTCATTTATCCCATAGTTGGAAACTGCGGTTGAATTTACAGGCGTTATCTGGAAAATCCCTACCCTGACAGAGGCAATCGGTCCTAAGTGAAATTTGCCCTCTTTGGCTATTTTAAGGGCTCTCTGTCTGGCATTGTCTGTAGCCCTTCCTATCATCTCGATCTTTAGACCTTCAAGTTTCGTATATACATATTTAGGGTCGTATACAGCAAGTAACACTCCTTCCTCCAACAATTCTATTATGTTTGCAGAAAGATCTGAGATCTTCTCAACATCTGCACTCTCGACTTTTATGTCTTGCCGAAGAATATATTTAACAAATTCGTCGGTATCGAACCCTCTTTCATTTACTTTATACACTTCGGATATCCCCGCCGGCTCTATTTTAATATCCGTCTTTGATACTTTTTGCTTACCCTCCAGATATGACATTACCTTAGTTTTCCCGTCTGCAAGCTTTGCATAACAAGCCTGAAGATCCGGATCTTCAGCAGACAGTCTCACCGCGAACAATCCCCTGTCAGATGTAATCTCCTGCTTGGCATATCCCTTTACAGTTACATACCCCTTATTCTTGATGCTCATAGCCGTATCGGATGCTATGTTTGCGACCAATATAAACGAAACTGCCAGGATTAGCGCTACCACAATCGGGATTACTGTTTTTTTCATTACCGCCTCCATGTGTTTACATTACTTTTCAGATTAATCGTCCAAGCTCTTCTGTATTCCACCCATCCATTTTATATCACGCACACAAGATTTCTCTGAACTTTGCTTTTAACAATTCTTTACGTTTAGCAGTAAATTCTACAAAATTACTGAAATCAAGTTCAATATCACACGGAATATAGTTTTTTCTCATAAAGGCAATACGAAATTCTTCTTCCGGAAATGTCGAGTACAACCACTCTTTAAAATCTTTACTTGATTTCTCCT
>CAYZBC010000334.1:0-5591 GCA_964476535.1 uncultured Maribellus sp. | reverse complement strand
TCTTTGTCACTTTTATAATTCCTGAACGATATAAAAACAGCATGGTCAGAAACACAGCCAGAGTTAACGCAACGGCCCGCATGACAATCCCAGTGTACATCGACTCAAAAATGGCAGATAAACCTCCCAGAAGTAATCCTTCAAAAAGTGCATAAATGGGCGCTGAAACTGCGGAACTTTGTGGTCGGAATATCGTAACCAAAGCGGCAATAATTCCACCAATTCCGCCAACAGCCAACCATGGCAACACAGCTGCAGAACCCGCTTCGGGATTTACTGCAATGGCTTCAAAAAATTTGTTCCACGTAAAAAGTGCACCGGCAATAACCAACAATAACATTAATGCAGTTTTATTGATTGTACCATTAACGGTCATCACTTCCTCCGAAGTAGTGTATCCTTTGCGAAAAACCTGCTCTTTAAAAACAGGGTTTGAAGATTTTGTAATATTCATCATTTTTATCTCGAGTTTAAAGTTTCATATTCAAAGTATAATACCTATGCGTCGCAAAGAAACAATTTTCTTGCCACTCAATTTTATATGACAGGTTTGCAGAGTTTTTGGGGAAAGTAGGCAGTCACAGTCGTTGATAACAGAAAAGAAAGTGGGCAGTCGCAGTCTCAGTTTACATTAAAATAAGGAAACAGGAAGAATTCCGAGAGCATAAAACACCCTTAAAACCGTTCCTGCACATATTCACTTGTTAGCTCTTCATAAATTGCTTCGCCCAATTTTATCGCATTTTCAGAACTGCTTAGTTGAAGTGTTTGTGCCAATTCAACCGTGTTTTCATTTAAATATTTCGAACGAGTTCCCAGCGCGATCAACGTACGATACAAAACGGTATAAAGTTTTGCATCTTTTGCCAATGTCATAAATTCTTCAAAAAACGATTCAAACATTTCGTCGATGGCTTGTTTGTCGGTAATTGCCAAACGCCCCACCAAATGAATTCCGGTGAACCGCACCAAATGTTTTTTACCGCGACACCACTCCAATGCTTTAACAAACGCAAATTTACTTTTCACCCACAAATGTGTAGATGCCAATTCTGCTATTTCACCATTCTCAAAAGTTTTTGTCCAGTAATCCATTTGCTCTTCGTTAACTTTATCTGGCTCGTCGAGCAATGTTGCCAATATGGAAGTTTCGCGCCACTGTTTATTCCAAAGCTTTAACGCAAGAATATGGTCGGGTTCAAACTCCCTGGCCATTTGCCTGAGAATAACAAGAGAAACACCCCAATTCATTTTATATTCAATGCCTGTTCGTTTCATTGCATCGGCAATGTCCCCGTTTTTAAGCAATTTTATTTTTGAAAGAGCCAATTGAAAATTCTTTTCAGAATCTTTATTATCGAGAATAAAATTCATATTATTTAAAAATAATTTCAGCAAAAATAAAAATAAACACAATACCAACCGAATACAACGTGTAAATCCTTAGCGGAATGTATTCGGTAACTATAATTTTTAACCGATTTCGTAGAACAATTGCGAGGTAAATTTTTTCAAAAAAGTAAGCGATAAACGTGGCGTATGCAATTCCTGCAATTCCAAAGTATTCAACAAGAATTAAACTAAATGCCACATTTAAAATCAGTTCAAAAAGCGATGCTTTCATTATTGGCTTTGTAATTTTCATACCATTTAAAATGGTTTGAGGCATTAACAATCTGCTTATTACCAGCAATAAATAAATGTTGAAAATAGTTGCGCTTTTTTCGAACTGAGCATTAAAAATAATCGGAAAAATCGAATGAGAGATCAACAGCAAAACCGCCGTAACAGGGAAAAGGAAGTGCATCAATTTAGAAACACTCTTTTTTAATTTCGCCAGATTCAGTTTTAAATTCTCTTTTAAGGCAAAATCGGGAAGCATGGCACTACTTAATGCATTTGCGAGCAACATTGCCAAAGGCAATTCGCGGGCACCGTAACGAAATACGGCAAATGTCTCCTCACTAAATTTCGACGTAACGATAAAACCATCGACAAATTGAGCCGAACCACTTAAAAATGTAGCCACAACAAGTGGCCCTCCTAATTGTAAATGCTCCTTAACAAACGTAAAAGACAATTGTAATTCTGCGTTTAAAATCAACACGATCCATAACCAAATGTAGCGCAAAACGGAAGCTACAACCAATCCTTTTAAAGCCAGGGTAATTCCGTAACCTAAAACTACCGGAAGAACCACCAAAACAAATTGTACCAAAAATGAAATTGAAGCGTAAACAATAATTGCCCTGTTCCACTTTTTTATGAGGTAGTAATATTCAACCAAATTTGCAGGAACACCAAAAACTAAAAATAGAATCAACAAGCTAATTTCAGGAATTTCTTTCCCATTTAATAAAAACTGAGAAAACATTGGTTGTAACAAAAACAAAAGTAAAGCAGCCAATAAACTTAAAGTCTGGATAACCACAAAAGCACTAAAAATATTACTTTTTTCTTTTTGTGCCGAAAGCGGAAGCAAAGCTTTTAACAATCCATTCAGCCAGAAAAAACTAACTGAACCGGCAAGAAATACAAAGGTTTCGTACTCGCCAATCGAACTTTGTGTTAAAGCAGTTTTAGTAAAAACAACACCAATTAAAATTAATGTGGCATACCTTACCAACTGGTAAAACTGAAAAGCAGAAACCGTATTTAAATATTTTTTCACTCGTTTATTTGAAAGGTTCTAAAAGTATAAAATTGGATTGATTTTGACTAAAAAAGTATTATTTTTGAAATACAAAAGATTTAAATCACTTTTATGATTGTCGTATAATCTGTTCAAAACCCACTTAAACAAATACAACCTCGTTTTTTAATGAGGTATTTCTTATTTTAACATTCATATAAAAACAAATTAAAATGAACAATAAACCGTGGTACGAACTGTTGTTTGAGAACTACTCGAAAACATACGACAAAGAAATTTTTACACAGGGAACTTTACTCGAAGTTGATTTTTACTTGTTTCTAAATGAAAAATTCGCATTTACTAATTGAATTTTCCATTCAATAGAGTTCCGAGAAGCTTCAATATTCCATTCAAATCCGTTACATTTTAAACAGCATTTATTATCTGTTTTATTTATTGTTAATATATAGTTGGCCTTCGAACTTATGGGTTTGACCAATAGCGATAAACATCTGCCCTCTTCCTACTATTTTTATCCTAAATACATCAAAAAAACCACCGATAATTCGCTTGATATAAGCAGTGCTGCTAATTTCTTCAAATTATTGTACTAATACATTTCAGCCATGTCATCATATTAAATATTTCATTTACATACCCTGAAACGAGGCTAATAGATAATCTGTTTTTTTTATTGTAATAATATCTGCCTTCAAAAAATCGTTGATTTATCAGGATAAGTTATGGTTAAAAAAGTGGGAAGATCACTGCTTGACTAACACAGTCCGACAAGGGAATTGGAAGTCGGAAGTGCACCCCACTGTCTTGCAGACATCTCTCTAAAGGGAGAATTGAAGAAGAGGAAGGAAAGTCGCAGTTAGCAGTCTCCGTTCTCAACAGAAAAGCTCAAAAATTTTGCATCTTTATAAAATATACTACTTTCGGAAACTCATTTAAATTATAAAATATGAATCTGCTTCTTCGTCTGGGAACCTCAATAGTTGTTTTGGCACTTGTTTCGTATTCGGTTGCAATTATTACCGAACAACGCAAAAAAGTTATCAGTAAAACTGTCCTTTGGTTTTTAACGCTTGGTGTTTGTCTCGATATTACGGCAACGACTTTTATGATTCTTGGATCGGCGAAAGGTGGTTTTACAATTCATGGATTTATTGGCTATTCATCGTTAATAGCCATGTTTATTGATGCTGTTTTAATTTGGAGACAAAAATCGAAAACCGGAATTAATTCGGCTGTTCCCAAAAGTCTTCATCTTTATTCTCGGTATGCCTACATTTGGTGGGTGCTGGCATTTATTACCGGTGGACTGTTGGTTGCATTGCGGTAAACTGTCGCAGGTTCCCTGAACAGACAAATAGGAAATAGATAGGTATTTAATTCCTTTGAAAAAAATAGCTCAACTCCCTTTTTCATCTTAATCTAATTGATTTATTTTTAGTTATTTTTTATGTTGTGCAATATGTGACAAAAGTCATGCTTGTGTTGATTTATCATTATTTTTGGTGAAAATCGATTAATCTTTAACTAAAAACTAATAATATGTTGCAATTTCCTAAGAACAATGATGCTTTGGGTGCTGTAAACCGAGGCGTAGCTTGTGAATCTGGTTTGTGTACCCTGTGTGATTCGGCCTGCAAAGGCAAATGTGAAACATGGCTTTCGTGCCTCGAAGGGCGTAAAATGCTTTACCCGAGAAAATTCAGCCACTCCACTTCCGGAGCCAGCCATTTTAATTCGGTAGGTATTGGATATCACGGTTTGCGAATTCAAGGTTATGCTTACGGTTCTAATGGAATGCCGGCTGATCTCACCGACGACCCCGATGATTGTATTTTTACCAACGTAAACATTGAAACAGAATTTGGAAACGAAATAAAGACCAAATGCCGTGTGCCTATTATGACAGGTGCATTGGGTTCTACTTTTATTGCAGCCAAATACTGGCCATCGTTTGCAGTCGGTGCCGCATTGGCAGGATTTCCCATTGTAGTTGGCGAAAACGTGGTAGGTGTCGATAAAAAATCGATTTTGAAGAACGGTCGTATTTTAGAGGCTCCTGAATTGGAAAGGCGCATACAATATTTCATGCGATACTACGATGGATACGGAGCCATTATCATTCAAATGAATGTGGAAGATACGCGCAACGGAGTGGCAGAATATCTCATCGATAAATACGGTAACGATATAATTATTGAACTCAAATGGGGACAGGGTGCTAAAGACATTGGTGGAGAAATACAGGTAAAAAGCCTTGAATATGCTCAGTTTTTAAAAGACCGTGGCTACATTGTAGATCCAGATCCATACAACCCAATAGTTATTAAAGGATACGAAAATAGAGCGGTAACTTCGTTTGCAAGGCACAGCCGTTTGGGAGCCACCAATAAGCACACAACCGATGCCGTGCGCGAAGATTTTATGAGCAGTGTGGCCTACTTGCGTAAATTGGGATTCAAACGAATTTCTTTAAAAACAGGTGCTTACGGCATGGAAAACCTGGCAATGGCTATTCGCTACTCGGCCGATGCTAAGCTTGACCTGTTAACCATCGATGGTGCCGGAGGTGGAACCGGAATGAGCCCCTGGAATATGATGCAGCACTGGGGAATTCCTTCACTGCCGCTTCATGCCAAAGCTTACGAATATTGCAAAATACTGGAAGAACAGGGCGTTAAAGTTCCTGATATTTCGTTTGCCGGCGGCTTTGCCCGCGAAGATCATCTGTTCAAAGCACTTTCGTTGGGAGCACCTTATACAAAACTTGTTTGTCTCGGTCGAGCGCCAATGATTGCAGGCTTTTTGGGAAGTAATATTGAAGCTACTTTCAATCCTGAACGGAAAGCAGAATTGAATGGACACTGGGAAACCCTTCCTCCGACAGTACTTGAATACGGAAGATATCCGGAAGAGATTTTTGCTGAATGGGAAACTG
>CAYZBC010000333.1:0-5640 GCA_964476535.1 uncultured Maribellus sp. | reverse complement strand
GTGAGTAAAAATGGAGTGGCAAAAATAATTCCCCATAATCCGTAGGTGGTTCTAATTTTTGCAATTAACCGGCTTTTTCGAGAAAATATTTTTGATGGTTTTTTCGATTTTCGTCTATCGCAATAGCTTTTGTAACGCGCCCTAAATATGGGAGGAATTAGTTGACAAAGATATGGCCATAACAAATCGATGCCTCGGATTAGAGGTTTGCTTATGTAGTAAAAAAACAAAAAGCCACCAATACCACCAATCAAAACTGCAACAATTGCTTGTTTATATTCCAGCCCAATCATCATCGCATACGGCAGTGTGACAATATATTTCACTGACGCCAAAAGCACAACATGTAGAAATTTAATAAACATTTTGTATTCCTTAGACTATTCGTAGAACGCTAATGGAAAGTAAATGTTGCGGTTTTGATAGCCCAAATCAAAACTATTAATATTTCTTAACCTACTTTTAGGATTAAATACATGATTAAGATATTGATTTAAAAATGAATATCCCTTTAAAAATGAAGTTGATTTTCAATATCTAATTCACCACATTTTGCGGATCTCCTGCAATAAATAGCTCTAAGTTTTTAGTGGCGATGTTCATCAACCTTGTTCGAGCATCAAAAGTTGCCCAGGCGATGTGAGGAGTAATAAAGCAGTTTTTTGCTTTTGGAAGTGGATTGTTGGCTGTGGCAGGTTCAACCGACAAAACATCGAGCCCAGCCCCGGCAATTTTCCCAGCGTTTAATGCATCTGCCAAGTCTTGTTCATTAATTAACGGGCCACGTCCGGTATTCACCAGGAATGCAGTTGGTTTCATTTGTTCAATGGTTATTTTATTAATGAATCCAATGTTTTCATTCGTTAATGGGCAGTTGATACTTATAAAATCACTCTCGGCGAGTAACACATTTAGTTCAACTTGTCGGGCATCTAAATTGGTTTCTTTTTTACTTCGGTTGTTGAAAATAATTTTCATTCCGAAAGCCAAGCCAATTTTTGCCACGGCTTGTCCAATTTGTCCAAATCCTATAATCCCCAGCGTTTTCCCAACCAATTCGATTTGTGGAGTTTTCCAATAAGCAAAGTCGATACTTTTAGCCCAGTCACCAGCAGCAACCGAAGTTGCATGTACCGAAACATTTTGTGCAAAATTTAAAATGTGCGAGAAAACCATTTGTGCAACCGAAGCTGTACTATATGACGGAATGTTTGTTACTGTAATTCCTGTTTCTTTCGTCGCCTGAATATCTACAACGTTATAGCCAGTTGCCAAAACACCAATATATTTTAATCCAGGGAGTTGACTAATAATTTTTTTATCAAGAACAACTTTATTGGTAATAATGGCTTCTGCACCTTTTGCACGTTCAACAAATAATTCAGATGGAGTGCGGTCGTAAATCGTGCAATCTCCTATTTTTTTAATTCCATCCCAGCTCAAATCTCCCGGATTTAATGCATAACTGTCTAGTACTACTATTTTCATGTGATTATAATTGTTTGTTTTTAACGGCAATACATGTAACTCGCTGAATAATTATCTTCTTTCTTGCTAATATTTGCCAATCTTGTTTCATATTTTAATTATTTTGAGGGATGAATGTAGGGAATTTTAATTTAAAGTTATTGCAAGGTCATGGGGTGATAAAATTGTGCAATGAAAAATTTGTTCAAATTCACTAAAGTATTTTTAAATTCCGGTTGATATCAACTATTCCTTTAAAAAATCTACCTGATTTAAAATGAGCAAATGGTATTGAGGGAAAGGTTTGCTTAAAGTGAGAAGATACAACTGCATTTTTTTCTCTTGATTTTATAATGAAAATTTAGGCTGAATTTATTCTTGTTGGACTACTAAAACTAACATTAAAATAGAATTTCGATCTTATTCCTTTACACAGTTTTTTATCATGCATTTTACATGCATTTGGTACAAACTGAAGGTAAGTATTGAATTGTTTTTTATCTAATTAGATTGGAGTTAGTTCTTCAAAGTTCTTTTGAATGGTGTTTTTGGTTTCGTTGTGCAGTTGTTTTCTTGTAAGAAAGGTTACTGCCTTAATTTGGTTTTGTTCAAAATGATTAACTCTGTTTTCTGAGTAAATAATCCTCGGGGCAAGCCCACGAGGCATTGAAGAAAATATTTTTGGATCCCGAGGCAAGCCTCGAGGTATTAAACCTTAATGAGAATAAATCAAACTGAATTGATTGCTTCAACCGGGTCTAGTTTTGCGGCAGATCTTGCGGGCATTAATCCGGCAACAAATCCAATTACACTCGAAATCAATAATCCTTTTATAATATTTCCGGCTGTTAATACAATAGTGAATTCACTTGCATAGGAGACAATTAGTGTCCCAAGAAAGATTAGGAATAAACCAACAATCCCTCCGATAACAGAAAGAACAATTGCTTCGAAAATAAACTGGAGTAAAATAAAATATTTTTTAGCTCCCAACGATTTTTGAATCCCAATAATTTTTGTTCGTTCTTTTACCGAAACAAACATAATGTTGGCAATTCCGAAACCTCCAACAATTATCGAAAATCCTCCGATAATAGCTCCTGCCACATTAATAACCGCAAAAAGTTGATCGAATTGACTGGCTACAAGACTTACTTCATTCAATGCGAAATCGTTATCTTCCATTGGTTTTAGTCGCCGTAAAGTGCGCATAATTCCTTCCAATTCAGCCTTGAATTTATCAGAATCGATATTCGGTTTGGCTTTAACACAAATGGTTTGTCCTCTATCGCTGTCTTTTACATCAATAATATAAAATGATTTAACCGCCGAAATATGAATGTTTTTATCCATCGAATTTCCAAATGCATCTTGGCCTTTTTTCTCGTAAACGCCAATTACTAAAAATTTATAACCTTGAATTTTTATGAATCTGCCAATCGGGTTCATGTTCGAAAAAAGTTTTTCAGCAATATCGGCACCAATAACTGTAACCGGGGCCCCGGAGCGCATCTCGCCTTCCGTAAAATACCTGCCATTTTCAACTTTCAGGTTCCACACATCCAGCAATCCGTGCGAAGTTGCCATAATTGTTACGTTATCGATGTTATCGCTGCCCGATTGTGCTGTGCGCGAGAACCCAAAAAGGAATGCTGTGTTTTCAACCGAATTACCTCGTCGTAATATTTCGTCGGCTTCTTCAATTTGCGGTACCGGGCGATTCATGTATCTCCACCACGGATATTCGGTTTCGCCTTCCGGTGGTGTCCATGGCCATTTCTGAATATAAACCATGTTACTTCCTAAGCCATTTAGACTTTCACGAATTGTAGATTCCAGCGAATCGATTACTGTAAAAACAGAAATTATAGCGAAAATTCCGATGGTTATTCCGAGTAACGATAGAAACGTACGCAATCTGTTTGCCCTTAAAGAATTAAGAGCTGAAGCGAAACTTTCGAAAATGAGCCTGATTAGTAACATTATTTCAACTAAATTTTGAGTAAAAATAGAATTAGTTTTCATTCAAACAGAACATTCAACACAGAATTTTCAATATTCAATATTGAACTTTCAGTTATATGTATTAGTGCAAATAAATACAAATGATTACAATATCTTTTTCGAATCTTGGTTTAACTAAATATTTTTAGGAAGAATTTTCGAAACCTTGAATTTTTTATAAAAATCTACCTTGAATTTTTTATCTTTGCGTTCGGAATAAAAAATTGGAATAAATGGCTGATAATAAAAAAATTAAGACTGCTCTCATTTCGGTCTTTCACAAAGAAAATCTGGATAAAATTGTTCATAAACTCATCGATTTGAATGTTAAAATTTTAAGTACCGGTGGTACCAAAAGTTTTATTGAATCGCTTGGAATTAATGTTACTTCGGTTGAAAGTTTAACCGGATATCCATCTATTTTGGGTGGTCGGGTGAAAACATTGCATCCAAAAATTTTTGGAGGAATTTTGTCTCGTCGTGATAATCAAGGAGATGTCAGTCAATTAACAGAATACGAAATTCCTGAAATTGATTTGGTGATTGTGGATTTGTATCCGTTTGAAGATACCGTTGCTTCAGGAGCGGAGGAACAAGATATTATTGAAAAAATAGATATTGGAGGTATTTCGTTGATTCGTGCAGCTGCGAAAAATTTTAAAGATGTGGTAATTGTTCCTTCACAAAATGAATATACTCCACTTTTGAATTTGCTGGAAGAAAAAAATGGGGAGACTTCATTAACCGATCGGAAATGGTATGCAGGGCAAGCTTTTTCAGTTTCATCGCATTACGATGCTGCTATTTTTGGCTACTTTAATGAAAATACCAGTGAAGCAGCGGAACGAATTAGTTTAAATAATGGTCACGTTTTACGTTACGGCGAAAACCCACACCAAAAGGCTACTTTTTTCAAATTCAAAAATTCGCATGAAAAAATTTCTTTGTCTGAAGCACAAGTTTTGCAAGGCAAGGCACTTTCGTACAATAATATGCTTGATGCCGATGCGGCATGGAAATCAGCCAGCGATGCATACCATGCAGTAAATCATATTAAGAATAAAGTTGCAGTTTCGGTTGTTAAGCACCTAAATCCATGTGGATTGGCAGTAACCGAAAATATATTGCAATCGCTTGATTTAGCTTGGGCTGGCGACCCAATTAGTGCTTTTGGCAGCATTGTCTGTTTTACCGATACGGTTACTAAAGATATTGCAGAGTGGTTTGGAAAAAAGTTTGTTGAAATATTAATTGCTCCATCTTTTTCAGAAGAAGCCCTGGAGGTGCTGAGTAAAAAGAAAAATCTGCGGTTGCTTGTAATTCCTGTTAAAAATGAAATTACAGGCGAAAAATTGTATCGCTCTATTAGCGGTGGAATGTTGGTTCAGGACGAAGACGAAGGAATGGATACCAAATTAGAAACAGTTACGTTGAAAGATTTTGATTCAACAAAAGCAAGTTTGGCAAAGTTTGGTATAACAGCCTGCAAACACCTAAAAAGTAATGCAATAGCAATTGTTACTGAAGGTAAAAAAGGAGCATTCTGGCTAACCGGAGCAGGAATGGGGCAACCCAACCGATTAGATAGTTTGAGGTATTTAACCATGCCTCGTTTTAGAATGAAAGAGGGCTTGGATATTGAAAACTCTGTTCTTATTTCTGATGCGTTTTTCCCATTCCGCGACAGCATTGAAGCGGCTAACGAATATGGAGTAAAATACATTGTAGAACCTGGCGGCAGTATTCGCGATAAAGAGGTAATTGAAGCTTGTAACGAATTTGGAATTGCAATGGCATTTACCGGAAGAAGGCACTTTAAACATTAATTTTTTTTGACGCTTTTAATAAAGATAAACATTAAATTTAAATGGGACTATTTTCATTTTTAACGCAGGAGATTGCAATGGACCTGGGAACTGCCAACACAATTATTATTCACAATGATAAAATTGTGGTTGATGAACCATCCATAGTTGCCATCGATGTAAAAACCGGAAAATTGGTAGCTATTGGCGAAAAAGCCAAACAAATGCAGGGAAAAACGCATGCGAATTTAAAAACAATAAGACCTTTGCGCGATGGTGTAATTGCCGATTTTAACGCTGCTGAACAGATGATTCGGGGGATGATTAAAATGATTAATCCCAAACCCAGAATGTTTTCTCCTGC
>CAYZBC010000332.1:0-5685 GCA_964476535.1 uncultured Maribellus sp. | reverse complement strand
CGAGCTGGGTTCAGAACGTCGTGAGACAGTTCGGTCCCTATCTGTTGTGGGCGTTGGAGATTTGAGAGGAGCTGACGCTAGTACGAGAGGACCGCGTTGGACTGGCCGCTAGTGTACCAGTTGTGGCGCCAGCTGCATTGCTGGGTAGCTATGCCGGGACGAGATAAGTGCTGAAAGCATCTAAGCACGAAGCTCACCTCAAGATGAGATCTCTATTAAGGGCCGTAGGAGACTACTACGTTGATAGGCTGCAGGTGTAAAGTCAGTAATGGCAAAGCCGAGCAGTACTAATTGCCCGGAAACTTTTTAAAAAGAAGTGTCCTTGTACTGATTTATTTGTTAAAAGTGTATTGTATTGTTTTTTTCCCAACTGCTAAGATATTAGATTGGTTTCACTGCCGAAAGGCAGCCGAAGTTAAGCCATTATTCACCCGGTTCGTTTTATAACGAACGCAGTGGATGAACGATTTTAGGTGGCTATAGCGGCGGGGCACCACCTCTTCCCATTCCGAACAGAGAAGTTAAGCCCGCCAGCGCCGATGGTACTGCGTAATAGTGGGAGAGTAGGTCGCTGCCAACTTTAGTTAAGCCCGTGTTCTTTTTGAGCACGGGCTTTTTATTTGATGTTTTTGCAATAACTTATTTAGGTTTTCGTTCCATTCATAACATAAATAATATGAAGTACTATCTAACTAAATTATTCAACTCCAATTGGTTCTTTCTTACCTTGGTAGCTTTTGTAATTGTATTACCATTGTCGCAGGCATTGGTGTCTGTTTTTGGAGGAATAGTATTATTTACCGCTTTGGTGGAGGACAATTGGAAAAGCAAATTAATTAGGTTGAGGAAAAGGAAAACTTTGTTTTTTGTTCCAGCCATATTTCTCATATATTTTATAAGTGCATTATTAACCGGAATAGAAGGTGATTCCCTGTATGACTTAAGAAAGACTCTTTTCTTTTTAGTTTTGCCTCTTGCATTTATTTTTGGCAAGGAGATAAATGACAAACAGAAAAGATTTGTCTTTTATGCTTTTGCTTTTTCAATTGCAATATCAATATTGGTGGCATTAATTAGGTGGAAATTTATTGGAGGTGTACATAATTTTAATGTGCATAAAATAAGTCTTATTTCACACATTCGATTTAGTTTTCAACTCATACTTATAATCTGGTTTTTAGTTTTTCTGATTCAAAACAATTATAAATTACTAAAGCATTCTGCAATAATTGGCTTAGTGTTTTTAACGTTTTGTTATATATTATTCTTGTTTTTTCAGCAATCGTTAACAGGGTTGTTTGCATTCGGAGTCGCTTTTACTTTCTATTTAATTTATTTAGTATTTCAATTAAACAAGAGGTTTAGAATTGTTATGATTATTGTTGCGTTGGCTGTTGTAAATATTCCGATAGTGTATGTAATAACAGTTGTTAACTCATTTTATAACATCGAAAACTTTGATGAAAATTCAATTGAAAAGGAAACAAAACTTGGTAATAAATACAATCACAATTTTCAGAATCCGATGGTGGAAAATGGGAGTTATGTACAATTATTTGTTTGTGAGGAGGAGATGCGGACTGAATGGAACAAACTTTCTGAATTTAAATATGATTCAATTGGCACAAATGGATACCAGGTTTCATCGACATTAATCAGATATTTAACCTCAAAGGGTTTAAAAAAAGATGCAGAGGGTACTTTAGCTCTAAGTATGCAAGATATAAACAATGTTGAAAGTGGAATAGCCAATGTAATATTTCAACAAAATAAATATTCAATCTATCCACGAATTTATCAAACAGTTTGGGAATATTATGTTTATACTCATACTGGTGACGCAAATAACCAATCCTTTTCGCAACGAATCGAATTTGCAAAAGCAGCTATTTTAATTATTAAAGAAAATTTTTGGTTTGGAGTGGGAACGGGACATTGGAAGGGCGAGTTTAAAAATGCATATATAAAAAATGAATCGAAACTGAATGAAAAATTTTATGCTTCGTCTCATAACCAGTATTTGAATTATATGGTGAAATTTGGTGTGGTAGGGTTCGTTTTAATAATGTTCTTTATTATTTATCCTGTAATAAAAACACGTAAATACAAAGATCCACTTTTTCTTATTTTTCTTATATTTCTATTTTCTGCAAACCTTGCCGACTCCAATTTTGAATCGCACATGGGAAGTTCATTTTTTGTGTTTTTCTATTGTTTGTTTCTAATTGGTGGAAATGAAAACTACATGAAAATTAAAGAGTAAAAGTGTACTTATTTGAATTAAATTGGAACTTAACAAAAGGCACACTATTTTTGCGTTAGCAAAACGAATAAATATGAGCCCTAAAATTTGTTTTATTGGCGCAGGCAACCTGGCAACACAACTTTCAAAAGTTTTCCAGAAAGAGGGTTTTTGTATATCTCAGATTTACAGTCGAAGCGAAAAATCGGCAAAACTTCTTGCTGATAAACTGAATACGGATTATTGTACAGCAATAAAAGATTTAAATGCCGGAGCAGATATTTATTTTGTGGCACTTAAAGATTCGGCATTGGACGAGGTTTTAACACAAATAGGTTTTACCAATAAATTGGTTGTTCACTGCTCAGGAAGTTTACCTCTTTCTATTCTCGAAAAATATTCTGATAATAGTGGAGTTTTTTATCCCTTGCAAACATTTTCAAAAAACAGGGATGTAGATTTCAGTTCAATTCCAATTTTTATTGAATCAAGTTTGATGGCAAATGAAAAAATATTGCTTGAATTTGCCGAAAAAATCTCAAATTCGGTTTCAATTTTAGATTCAGAAAGAAGAAAGTTATTGCATATTTCGGCTGTTTTTGCGAGTAATTTTGTAAATCATTTTTATACAATTTCGTCCGAAATTTTAAAATCAAAAGAAATTCCTTTTGATGTATTGAAACCGTTGATTTTGGAGACTGCTCTAAAAGTCAAGGAAATGGAGCCAGAAAAGGGGCAAACTGGTCCTGCAGTTCGATTCGATGAAAATGTTATATCTGCCCATTTAAATGAGCTGGAATATTTTAAGGATTATCAGGAATTGTATAAGTTAATTTCAAAAAGTATTTTTGAACATCATTCAAAACTTAAATAATGGGATTTTTTAAAGAGGAGTTGGGAAATGTAAAAGCATTTGTTTTTGATGTCGATGGTGTTTTGTCGAGCGATACTTCGACTTTGAATGAGAAGGGAGATCCTGTGCGAACGGCGAATGTTAAGGATGGATTTGCCATTCGAAATGCGATTTCATTTGGTTATCCTATCGCAATTATTACCGGAGGTTATATTGAGCGGGTACGTTTTCGGTATGAAAAACTGGGAGTTAAATATTATTACGATAATGCACGTGATAAGGTAGCATGTTTAAATGATTTTCTAGGAAAAATTGGTGTTGATGCAAAAAATGTTATGTATATGGGCGACGATTTGGTTGATTATCAGGTAATGTCAATAGTTGGAATTCCAACTTGCCCGAAAGATGGTGTTCCCGATATTAAGGAGTTGTCGAAATATATTTCAGATAAAAATGGAGGAGAGGGGTGTGTTAGAGATGTAATTGAACAAACTTTACGCGCTCAAAAAAAATGGTTTACAAAAGATATGTTGTTTAATAATGCATTTTAATATGGACTGGTTTCCCAAATACAATTATATTTTAGCGTCTAAATCACCCCGGAGAAATCAACTCCTAAAATCACTTGGGATAGAATTTCAGGTGATTATAAAAGATGTTGAGGAAAAATATCCTGAAAATTTGACAAAGGAAGAGATTCCCGTTTTTTTGGCTGAATTAAAAGTACAACCTTTTTTGGCAGAATTAAAAGAGAACGATTTGATAATTACCGCCGATACTATTGTCTGGCTTAAAGGGAAAGTACTTGGTAAACCGAAGAACAAAAAGGAAGCAATTCGAATGTTACAAGAACTAAGTGGTTGCCAGCACCAGGTAATTTCTGGTGTTTGTTTGACTTCAAAAGAGAAGCAAATTTCATTTTTTTCTACATCGAATGTTCATTTTAAAAAACTTACACACAAAGAGTTGGAGTTTTATGTTTCGAAGTTTAAACCGTTTGATAAAGCGGGAGCTTATGGTATTCAAGAGTGGATTGGTTCCATTGGAATATCTCATATCGAAGGCTCTTTTTATAATGTAATGGGACTGCCAATTCAACGATTATATGAGGAAATTCAAAATTTTTAAAAGCTCTCTAAAAAAAGGTTTCATTATTTAGTGTGTTGTATAACAATGCAATAATAAAAATTATTGTTAACTATTTTTGATTATATCTCGTAAATTGAGATAAAACATAAATAAATTCAATAATATGTATTGTCAATTAAGACTTTTTACTTTGTTCATTTTCTCCTTTTTTTTATTGAATGGATGTGTTGAAAAACCAAAGGAAAAATTGGAAGTTGGTTTTTTAATTCATGCTTTGGACAACGAAAGATGGGAAAATGATCGGGACTTTTTCGTGGAAAAAGTTCAAGAACTAGGAGGAACTGTAAATGTTCAGATTGCAGAGAACGATGCCAATAAACAATTGGCTCAGGCAAAAGAATTGCTCGCCAACGGTGTTAACGTATTGGTAGTTGTCCCTGTTGATCAGTTTGCAGCTGCCGAAATTGTTAAAGAAGCCCATGCGAAAGAAATTAAGGTTATTTCGTACGACCGGTTAATTAAGAATTGTACACTCGATTATTATGTGTCAACGGATAATGTTGAAATTGGAACATTGCAGGCTAATTATCTTACGACAATTAAACCCACAGGGAAGTATGCCCTAATTGGTGGTGCTCTGAGCGATAACAATAGTCAACATTTGTATCTGGGACAAATGAATGTTTTACAACCTTTAATTGAAAAAGGGAATATTCAATTGGTTTATAACGAATTTACTGAACATTGGGAAGAAGTTGAAGGTTATGAACATACTAAAACAATTTTGGCCAAAGATGGAGATATTGATGCAATTATTGCTGGAAATGATGCCATTGCAATGGGAGCAATCAGAGCATTGCGAGAGGCTGGAAAAGAAGGTAATGTTTTAATTGCCGGACAAGATGCTGACCTGAAAAACCTTCAGGAAATTGTTGCGGGCCACCAAACTTGCACAGTTTATAAACCTTACGAAAAACTGGCAGCTACCGCAGCTGATCTTGCAATGAAGCTCGCTAACTGCGAAGAGTGTGAAAAAACGTATCAAACAGTAAGCAATGGTGAAATGCTGGTTCCTGCGGTATTTCACAACGGTATGATTGTAAATCGCGAGAATTTAAAATTGACGGTTATTTCAGAAGGTTATCAGAAAGAAGAAGAAGTGTATAAATAAGATTGTAAAATGTGTTGATGAATTTATCTTATTTTTTGATTTAATCAAATAATTATTCGTGGCTCAGCCACGGTTTTCCAAATATTCTCCCCTTAAATTCAGAAGAGATGTCATCCGTCAATTGTCGGATGGCAGCGGTGTGGAATACCAAAAATTCGATTTTCGGCTTTTTTGCCGAAATAAAGTTGGTGAAACGGGAATGGTAAAAGTTTGATCACTCAGGTGGATGATTGTAAAGCGAGTTACATCTGTTCCCATTTAAAAACAAACAATAAAAACAGATGAAACATTCATGGCAAGTTAAGTTTGGCACACAGGAGGATGATTATA
>CAYZBC010000331.1:0-5746 GCA_964476535.1 uncultured Maribellus sp. | reverse complement strand
GATTTTTTATTTTTGGAAGGAAAACTGTCGCACTTACTAATTGAATTTTCGCTGTATTTAATCTTCATAACTAACCTAAATTGAATATTAAGGATATTTTTATTACCTTTGCGCCTTGAAATCACAGTGTTCATTGGTCAATGGAAAAGAAAAAAATTCTTTATATTTCACAAGAAATTACTCCTTATCTGCCTGAAAGTGAAATGTCGGTAATTGGTCGTCAATTGCCTCAAGGCGTTCAAGAGAGAGGAAGAGAAATCAGAACTTTTATGCCCCGTTACGGTAGCGTAAACGAACGACGAAACCAACTTCATGAAGTAATTCGTCTGTCGGGAATGAATTTAGTTATTAACGATACAGATCATCCTTTAATTATTAAAGTTGCCTCAATTCAGGCAGCCAGGATGCAAGTTTATTTTATAGATAACGAAGATTATTTTCATCGGAAATTTGTTTTGAATGATGAGAATGGAAAAGAGTTTAAAGATAATGATGAAAGAGCAGTATTTTTCGCTCGTGGAGTTTTGGAAACAGTTATTAAATTAAGATGGGCTCCGGATATTATTCATTGTCATGGGTGGTTATCCGCATTAGTACCTCT
Source organism: uncultured Maribellus sp. (assembly GCA_964476535.1). Lineage (GTDB taxonomy): Bacteria > Bacteroidota > Bacteroidia > Bacteroidales > Prolixibacteraceae > Draconibacterium. The sequence continues at coordinate 5,145 of CAYZBC010000331.1, read as the reverse complement.
TTATATTAAGAAATATTATTATAACAATCCGCTTTTCCGTCAGTCTAAAGTTGTTTATTCGGTTTACGACGATGGTTTTAAAGACACCCTGAATCCCGAATTTAGTAAAAAATTACTTTTAGAAGGAATTACGCAAGAAGATATTGCGGTGTTACAAGAACCCAATTATGTAAATTTGAGTAAACTCGGGATTAATTATTCTGATGCAATTATCAAAGGGGAAGAAAATATTAATCCTGATGTTGAAAGCCATATCAAATCTTCAGGTAAATTATTTCTTGATTACCAAACCAAAGAAACATTTATCGATGCATACAATGATTTTTATGACGAGGTTTGTTAAGCAATTCTGTTAAAAGATCAATTTTTATTCTAAAAAAATTAAAAATACAATTATTGCCAAACGGTTATCGTTGTTTTTTTTTACGTTTGTGTAATTTTTTATGAAAAAAGGAAGTAATTATTCACAAACAATTTATCCCGGTTTTTTGGGTAGAGTATATTTTAAATTTTAATTTGGTGTTTTGACAGTTTTTATCTTGAATCTAATTTTTTACAGATAAAAGTAATTTGCTATAATAATTTTAAAATCAGAAAATTAGTGAAGAAGAGTATAAAATATAATCCTCAGTTTTTAATTGGATTCTTAGCATTGTTTATTGCAATTACAAGTTGTAACGAACCAAGTAATTTTGGTATAGAGGTATTCCCAAAAAACGATTTAATAACCGTTAAAAACGTGGTAATAGAAGATGAAATTTCGTCTTTTACATTTCGCGATGACTCTGTTCAAACCGACGAACCAGCTAAAAACTTATTGGGTAGTTTTAACGATCCGAAATTTGGAAGCACTACAATAGATTTTGCAACTCAATTTAGATTGCAGTTTTTTCCTGATTATGGGGAAAGCCCTCAGGCAGATTCAATTAAGTTGTATTTGTATTATCGTTCGATTTATGGCGATACAATTACTACGCAAAAATTAAAAGTATATGAGTTAGAATCACCTTTGGATGTTGATGCGGATTATTACCAAAATGTTGATTTGAAATCATTTGCGTCGAATTATTTACTTGGAGAAATTGAATTAATTCCGAAAGTTAGTTTAGATACAGTTTATGCAGATACTTCGTATCAATTGATTACTATTCCTTTGGATATTTCTTTGGCTGAAAAACTAATTACTGCCGATTCTACCCAAATGATTAATAATGATGTATTTCTGGAATACTTTAAAGGTCTTTACGTCGAAACGGAGGTGCTAACTGAAGAAGGAGGAACTATTCTATATCTTGATGCCGTATCAAGTAGTTCATTTCAGGGCTCAGCCTTGGTTGTATATTATAATAATGAGGAAATCAGGGAAATAGCTGAAGGAGATTCTTCACTCACCATGCCTTTTGTTGTTACAAGTTATAGTGCCCGTGTAAATAGTTACACGCATGATTATAGTAATACTCCGTTTGAAGATAATTTGAATCAGGAGATAGAAGAAGATTCATTAATTTATGTGCAAGCTACTGGCGGATTAAAATCCAGAATCTTAATTGACAATCTTATTTCGTGGAGGGATTCAGTAAATGTTGCTATTAATAAAGCAGAATTAATTTTTCAGGTAGATACTATACCACTTGAAGGTCAATCAATTCTCGATACGGCATCTTATCCCTTCGATTTTGCACCACCTCAACAATTATTATTAACTGTAGTTGATGAAAATGGCAAGGAATTTTTACCAAGAGATTACTATTTTAGTCCAACTTTTTATGGGGGATATTTAGGTGCTGATTATACCTATCATTTTAATATTACGCAACATTTACAAGAAATTTTAGATGGGAATACAGATAATTATGGTTTCTATCTCACTCCTTCAAATAAAAACAGTGAAGCTAATCGGGTGGTATTAAAAGGCAGTTCAAGTGAAACAGGAATTAAACTCCTTGTTACTTATTCTAAGTTTGCAAATTAATTAGAGTTATAATTTATAAATAGGCTGTCTGAAAATATCAGGCAGCTTATTTTTTTTGCTCTAATTTTTACAAAGAAATACTTTGGACAAAATTTATTTTTTATAAAACGGCAACACAAAATAAGTGTAAATAATACATCCCACGCAAATTCCTAAGGCAAATTCAAGCGATGCCAGGAACACGAGTATTCCACCAACTACAAACGCGGCAGTACTGCTTTCAATTAAAAACAGAGCTGTAATTATTAGTGTCATAAGAAATCCGAGCCGGGCTGCAAAAATCTTTTGTGCCTTTCCAATGGGTTTTTTATCCAGGTTTAAAGCATTTGCCAGCTTTGAACTGAAATAGCTAATCGGACTGTACTTTAATCGTGTAAATGCACGGATGTAAAAATCGGTCATCAAAAAAACGATAAAAATTGACGAGGTAAATGCAAAACCTGCAACGGTAATTAAAACGGTAATAAGCGCATTTATCCGGGTAATTCGTTCATTTACTTTTTCTTCTGATATTGGGCAAACCAGTTGTTTCATAATTTTCATCTTATATTTTTTAATCCTTTATTGCCCACAAGATTACAGACAAAAATGTATTTAATTCTTTTATGTGACGTATGTCACACAGATTCCTGACAATTATTTAACAAATGAGTTGGGTTTTGAAGGTAGAATATTATCAAATGGAATAATCTTTTATTCTCATTAAGGTTTAATACCTCGAGGCTTGCCTCGGGATCCAAAAATATTTTCTTCAATGCCTCGTGGGCTTGCCCCGAGGATTATTTACTCCACAGTTTTGGCAATTAGAGTTTTATCTATTTATTTCCGATGAATGTTTGTCGCACATAAAAAATTCCAATTTTCCGCCTTGCATTAAATCATCGTGCGAAAAGAATGGACTTTCAAGTTGAGTTCCGTTCAAAATTAATTTTTCAATGAATTTATTTTTCTTTGAATTGTCATGTACAAGTATCTCAAAAGTACCACCCGGAACTTTAATTTTTGCATTGTCAACAATTGGGCGACCGATTGTGTAGGTAGGGTCACCCGGGCAAATCTGATAAAAGCCAATAGCATTTAAAACGTACCATGCCGATATTTGCCCACAGTCTTCGTTCCCAATAATTCCTTCGGGAGTTGGTAAGTAAAATTCGTATAAAATTTGATCGATGTACTTTTGAGTTTTCCACGAAGCATTGGTCCAGTTGTATAAATAGGCCATGTGGTGACTGGGTTCGTTACCGTGTGCGTATTGCCCGATTAATCCGGTAATATCTCCCGATGCATTTTCACCTTCAATCGTAGAACTGGTTGTAAACAAACTATCGAGTTGCGTTTCGAATTTATCTTTTCCACCAAACATTTGTATGTAATTTTCTATGTCATGCGGTACAAAAAAACTCCACTGGTAAGCATTTCCTTCCACGTAATCGCTTTTTTCATGTTCCGAAAAACGTGGATTAAAAGGATTGCGCCAACTTCCATCACCATTTTTACCACGCATAAATCCAGTCGTTTCGTCGAAATATAATTTGTAGTTTTTCGCTTTTTTGACGAAAGCATCCGCCGTTTTTTGGTTGCCGGCAGCTTCGGCAATTTTTGCCACACACCAATCATAATATGCCATTTCCACTCCGTACGAAACCGATTCTGAAATAGAATCAGCAGGAACAAAACCATATTTTTCTTTGAAATAGATGTGTTTCGACATTACATTTTCTTCGCGAGTTCCTTTTACTTTTTCCAGCCATTTGGGTTGATAAGTTGAAGAAGTTACTGCCACTTCCAGCCACTCTTCCAGATTGGCATTTGGCACCAATCCTTTTGCAATAACATCGGCCATTACTGAAGTTGCGGGATATCCAACCATTGTTCCTGTGTAATTTGATGCCAGTGGCCATTTAGGCAAAATTCCACCTTCGCGGGATTTTTGAACCAAAGACTCTGCCCACTCTCCTGCTTTTTCAGAGCGAATAATCGTCATTAGCGGATGAAATGCACGGAATGTATCCCACAACGAAAAAACCGTATAATTGGTAAACCCTTTGGGTGCTGTTTTTATCGTTTTGTCCATTCCCCTATATCGCCCGTCAATATCCTGATAAGTAAACGGCGATATCATTGTATGGTACAAGGCGGTATAAAAATTGGTTTTAATGGCGTTGTCGTTGGTGGTTATTTCAATTCCCTGCAATGCTTTTCGCCATTCGTTTTGTGAATTTTCAACAGTAGCCTCGAAATCCCAGCCCGGCAATTCAGCTTGCATATTTTGTGCTGCGCCCTTTTCATCAACAACCGAAAGGGCCACTTTTACAAGCAATGGTTTTTCTGATTCAAGAAAATGAAAATGGACTTTTATATCCTTTCCGGTAATTTCATCCAGATCAACTTTTTCTCCTTCTAAATAAAAAGCAAGGGTTTCGAATGGTTCGGAAAATTCAATTCGGTAAGCAATAATATGGTTGGTTGCCCAGCCCGTAGTTTTTTGCGTGCCTTCCATTATTTTGTCGTCAATTTTTCTGAATGTGTTTTCTACTATTCTGTGTCCCCAGTTGGGTTGAAGTATGTGCCCTAAATCGAGCATCAGTTTTCGTTCATCCGAATTTTTATAGGAGTAGCGATGTAATCCAACCCGTTTGGTTGAAGTTAATTCCGCAGTCACATCGTAATTTTTTAAGTGAACCTTATAATATCCGGGAGTTGCCGATTCATCTGTTTTATCAAATTGCCCGATTGGTTTTATTTCATCTGAATTGGAATAGGGAAGTAAAAGTACATCGCCCATGTCGCCAATCCCAGTGCCACTGAGATGAGTATGACTAAACCCGTAAATTGTAGAGTCGCTGTAATGGTAACCACTGCTCGCATCCCAGCCCATAATGTGCGTATCGGGACTCAATTGTACCATTCCAAAGGGAACAGTTGCACCCGGAAAAGTATGCCCGTGAAAACCGGTCCCGATGAAAGGATCGACAAAATTCAAAGGGTCGAAATCCGTTTTTTTAGTCGATGTTTGGGTGCACCCAAAAAAGAAGGTGGAAATTAAAAGAACAAGTATTTTAGTTTTCATTTGTATAAAATTTTGACAAGAATAACAAAAATAAGTTTTACGATGTAGTAATTGAGAAAAGAGTTGAAAAATTTGGGAATTTAGCTATTCTCTTTTATGAAAC
>CAYZBC010000330.1:4385-5752 GCA_964476535.1 uncultured Maribellus sp. | reverse complement strand
AGCTGATATTGATCAAAATATAATTGATCTACATCATAAGAATCACTGTTTCGAAACTCGCTTTTTAAGAAAAAGCTTTATTATTAGATATAATATGAATACATATTCAAATACATGCACTGTACTAAACAGTAATATTCCATGTTTTAATGAATTGACGGAGGAAGAAAAGAATTTAATTGAAGCAAACAAAGTTACACTAACTTATAAAAAGGGGGAAATTATTAGCAAACAAGGTTCGTTTGCCTCTCACATAATTTACTTAAAAAAGGGATTAGCTAAGGTTTATCTCGAAGGCAGATCAAAAGACCTGATTTTAACAATTACTCCACCTGGGAATTTAATGGGGCTACCTTGTCTGTACGACGGGAATAACGTTTTTTTATACACGGCATCATCTTATATCGATTCTGAGGTGGAATTAATAGATATTGAGCTTTTCAAAAAATTAATTCTGCAAAATTCGAAATTTGCATTTGCCATAATCAAAACCTTAAACGCAAATACAGTTCAAACTTATGGCCGTTTTTACTGTTTTACCAACAAACAAATGCATGGTCGACTGGCCGACATTTTACTTTGTTTGTCGCAGCGTATTTATAGAAGCGATGTATTTAATTTTCCTCTAACCCGTTCCGATTTGGCCGAATTAACAGGAATGTCAACCGAAAGTGTAATCCGGGTGATGAAAGACTTCAAAGACGACGGATTAATAAAGATTGAAGGCAAAAACATCGAACTGGTAGATATTGAAATGCTACTTAAAATTAGTGATGTAGGTTAAAAAACTAATTCAATTTTCTGATTCTCACTTCTGTTACCGATTGATTTTTTATTAACTCAACTAATTCATTGGTGTCGGTTTTTCCAAAATGGTAGGGATATAAAATTTTGGGATGAAATAATTTTGCTGCTTCAACTACCATTTCGGGTGTCATTGTATAAGGTAAGTTCATGGGTAAAAAAGCAATTTCAACATCTTTTAAAGTGGCCATTTCCGGAATGTTTTCAGTGTCGCCTGCTACGTACACTTTTTTATCCGCAAAATGAATTATGTATCCATTTCCGTTTCCTTTTGGGTGGTACGGATTTCCATCACCACGCACATTTTTTATGTTGTAAGCCGGAACTGCATCAATTTTTAAGCCGGCAAATTCTCCTGAATCACCATTTTCCAATATTGCATTTCCTTCGTATTTATTTGAACAGATTTTTGTAAGTACAACTTTTGTCGATTCCTTTTTCACCGTGTTAATGGCACCTATATCCAGATGGTCGCCGTGTTCGTGGGTTATCAAAATCAAATCGGCTTTTGGTAGTTTTGTGTAGTCTGCATAATTCCCAACCGGATCAACATGAATTACTTT
>CAYZBC010000330.1:1515-4285 GCA_964476535.1 uncultured Maribellus sp. | reverse complement strand
CTAAATACTCATGTTTACGACTGGAATAAACTGGAAGTTAAAAAAACCAATTCAGGTGAAAGGCGCCAGGTTTTTGAAGGTCAAACTACCGTACTACCCTATTTTGAAGTTCATGTAACCACGCTTAATCCGGGGAAAGCTCCACACGGCAGCCATGTTCATACCGACATGGAAGAGTTGATAATTGTAAAAGAAGGTTTAATTGAACAAAGTATAAACGGAGTAAAAAAAGTAGTTGGCCCCGGAAGCGTTATTTTGGCTTTACCCGGCGACGACCATGGAATTTGGAATGCTGGTGACACCGAAGCATCGTACTACATTATTCGCTGGAGAACGGGCGAAGAGACAAACTTGGCTCGTTCAAAAGAAAGTGGCGGATCAAAATTTTACGATTGGAACGAAATTGAATTCAAAACTACATCGAAAGGTGGAAAAAGGCAAATTATGCAACGTCCTACTGCATTATTAAAAGATATGGAAATGCACGTTACAACATTAAATGAAGGAGTTACGAGCCACGAAGAACACATACATTCTAATGAAGAAATTATTCTGATGATTAAAGGTGAAGCGGAAGAATCAATTAACGGAATTCCCCACCGAATGACTCCGGGTTCGTTGGTATTACTTACTGACAATGTTCCTCACGGAATTAAAAATGTTGGCAAAGGACAGTGCGAATATTTTGCTTTTAAATGGATAAAGTAAATTCCATAAACTTAAATTATTTATTTTGACTTTCAACAAAAAACCAAGACACCATAAAATGAAAAAATCTGCAATTCTATTTCTATTCGTTATTTTAACTTTTAATTTAGTCGCAAAAGATTATTCTGTTGAATCTCCCTCCGGAAAAATTGCTGTGAAAATTTCTGTTGACGACGTGATTAATTATTCCGTTCTGTTAAATGGAAAAGAAATTGTTGCTCCTTCAATTATCTCTTTAGAAATTAGCAAAGGAACTATTTGGGGAAAAACAGCCAAAGTAAAAAAGGCAAAAACAATTTCTGTTTCCGAAGAAATTATTCCCGTTGTTAAACGGAAATATGCCAAAATTCAAAACGATTACAATCAACTTTCACTTTCTTTTAAAGGATACACTTTACAATTCAGAGCATACGACGAAGGTGCTGCTTACCACTGGTTATCTGAAAAAGAAGGAACTTACAATGTTGTGAGCGAGCAAGTGACATTTAACTTTCCTGCAAATCATAAAATTTGGTTTCCTGAAGAAGAAAGTATGTTTACGCACCAGGAACGCGAATATTTATACGAAAACCTCTCCGATATTAATGCAGACCGATTTGGTTCAACCGGAATGTTGGTGGATTGTGGTAGCGATGTAAAAGTTTACATTTCGGAATCGGATTTAATGGATTATGCCGGGATGTATTTGAAAGGTTCAAACGAAAATTCAAATGCTTTAATTGGAAAATTTCCCGGAGTAGTTTTAGAGGAAAAACAACTTACCGACCGCGATGTAAAACCTACTAAATATGCCGATTATATTGCCAAGTGCGACGGCCCTCGCAGTTTCCCATGGAGAATAATAATTGTTTCGGAAAAAGATGCTGATTTAGTTCAATCGGAATTAGTTTACAAATTAGGACCAGAAAAAAAAATAAAAGATACCGATTGGATTAAACCGGGGAAAGTGGCCTGGGATTGGTGGAATGCCAATAACATTTACGGTGTTGATTTTGAAGCTGGCGTAAACAATAATACTTACAAATATTACATCGATTTTGCATCGAAGTATGGTTTGGATTATATTATTCTCGATGAGGGTTGGTATGTTTTGTCTGACATAATGAAATTGGAAAAAGACATTGATGTACAAGAGTTGGTTGACTACGGAAAAGAAAAAAATGTTGAAATTATTCTTTGGGTAGTTTGGAAAGCGTTGGATGATAAACTTACCGAAGCACTCGACCAATTTGAAGAGTGGGGAGTAAAAGGAATTAAAATAGATTTTATGCAGCGCGACGACCAATGGATGGTAAATTTCTATGAAAAAATTGCCCGCGAATGTGCCGAACGAAAATTATTAGTCGATTACCACGGAGCATACAAACCATCCGGTTTAAATCGTGCTTACCCAAATGTAATTTCTTCTGAAGGTTTAAAAGGGATGGAAAATAATAAATGGTCAACTTTGCCAAACCCGGAACACAATCTTACTTTACCTTTTACCCGAATGGTTGCCGGAGCGATGGATTTTACTCCCGGTGCAATGATTAACGCCACAAAAGAGAATTTCAGTATTGTTTTTACCGAACCGATGAGCCCCGGAACACGTTGTCACCAATTGGGAATGTACGTGGTTTTTGAAAGTCCGCTGCAAATGCTTGCTGATAATCCGTCGAACTATTACCGCGAACCGGAATGTATGGAGTTTATGTCAGCCGTTCCAACCGTTTGGGACGATACAAAAGTTCTCGATGCCAAAGTTAGCGATTACATTGCAATTGCCCGCCGTTCCGGCGAAACCTGGTATGTTGGCGCAATGACCGACTGGGATGCCCGTACATTGGAACTCGATCTTGACTTTTTGGGAAGCGGAAATTACAAAATGCAAATTTGGAAAGACGGAATCAACGCAGATAAACATGCATCCGATTTTGCACAAGAAGAGCTACAAGTTTCAAGCAATTCTAAAATTAAAGTTGAAATGGCTCCCGGTGGCGGCTGGGTGGCGATTATCAGTAAAAAATAAATGTGAATATAGAAATAAGGGTTGTCCAAAAAATGGGCAACCCCTTTTTTGGCA
>CAYZBC010000330.1:0-1415 GCA_964476535.1 uncultured Maribellus sp. | reverse complement strand
CGTTCATTTTTATATTTATCCACCAAGTCTCTGCTTGCCTTATAAACTTCGTCGCTCGATTTGTTTTGTACAAAAACGGGATTTATATTTCCTGCTAAAATCACATTTTTACCCAAAACTGATCTGGCATGGTTAATATTAACCTGCCAGTCTAAATCCAAAATATCGAGGTTAAATTCAGTGTACGATGGAAGCAAGTGGTTTGTGTCGCCACAAATGTGCAACTTAATTTTTCCACCTAATTCATGAATGTAGTTTATCAATTCTTTGTGTCGATTTCGAACATATAAATTGTAGGTGTCTGCATCAATTTGCGAGCAAACGGCATCGCCCATTCCAATAATTTCGCAACCTGCTTCAATTTGAGCTTTGGCAAAATCTTTAGCTGTTTGCATGCATTTGTCCATTAATCGGTTTGCAAAATCGGGGTCAATCATCAATTGCATCATCATATTTTGCATGCCGGTTAAATCGCACGCCTCGGCAAGCGGACCTTCAATCCAGCCAATTATCGGAATATTTCCTTGTGTCTTTTTTGAAAGAACTTCACCTGCTTTTATTCTATCAAAAGTTCGTTCGGCTTTATAAACATCCGGATTCTTAAGATTCTTTACGTCGTCTATGTTATTCACAATTAATTTTAAACATCTGGGTACTCCATTGGGAACGAATTCAATTTTTGCACCAAAAGCACTGGTTTCGCGATAAGGATCGGAAATTAATCCAAACATGTCGAGATCAAAATCTTTCATACAACGTAAATTGGCCTCAACCAAAACCTTGTAATCCGATGCAAACCGGCCATAGTTTTTTCCAATATATTCAGCTGCAAATTGCATCAAAATAGGGCGGAACAGAATTTTGTCGGAAAAAAATCCTTTTGCCTGTAGTTGGTGGAATTGTTCAGTTTTAGTCATTTTGTTTTCATATATTTTTATTGAAAATAAATAAAATACTATTCAAATCAAATTTTGAGAATTGTATCTCTCGTTTAAATTTGTAATTATGAAAAACTGAAAATAAATAAAATTTCCTTAAACTACCCGTATATGAATTAAACAAATAAAAACTAGCAGCAAGACTTAACTGATTGTCCATTTTTTTGTTGCAAGCTCAATTCCTCCCCTTCTGGGAGCTTAGGTAGGGTCTTAGAATTACAAATTATATTTTGTCTATACTCTTGAGATAACCAATTTATTACAACATTTTTTATAAGTTTGCTTCCAAACTAATTAATTTGATGTACGGAAAAATAAATCTGGAAATAATAATAAACAAACTCGCAAAAGACAACGAAACGTCTCTTGAAGAACTATTTAATTACTATTATCCCAGGTTATATAACTTTTCCAAATCTTTTTTAAAACTAGAAGAGGGCATCGATGATATTCTTCAGGAGGTTTTTGTGAAAATAT
>CAYZBC010000329.1:0-5780 GCA_964476535.1 uncultured Maribellus sp. | reverse complement strand
GCGGAGAGAGAGGGATTCGAACCCTCGGTACCGTTTTGCAGTACACACGCTTTCCAGGCGTGCCAGTTAAGCCGCTCCTGCACCTCTCCGGTTATTTTTCTGGCATACCCAAAATGAGGGGTGCAAATTAATAAAAAATTACGAAAAAAAAATAAAGCTATTCACTAATTTCCCCTCGCAAACTTTTATTAAGATACATTTTTACTTCCTCAATATTTAAACCTTGTCCGAGAAGAAACATTAATTTCGACACAGCTGCTTCACTTGTCATATCTTTTCCTGAAACTACTCCGGCATTTAAAAGCTCTATACTTGTCTCGTACTGTCCCATAACCACTCTCCCACCTTCGCATTGCGTAATATTCAATATTAATATACCTTTTTTAATGGCTCTTTTAATACAGTAGATCAGCCATCTTGAAGTTGGGACATTCCCCGACCCGAATGTTTCCAGAACTACACCTTTTAACCCGGGTATATTTAGAATGGAATTAAATACGCTTTTATTAATTCCAGGAAACATTTTTAAAATTACAACGTTGTCATCGAAATTCGTATTTACTTTTAAAATTCCCTTATTTTCGGGTTGATATATAAATTTATTACTGTAATTAATTTCTACGCCGGCAACCGCAAGCTCAGGATAATTAACAGAATGAAAAGCACTAAACAATTCTGAATCATGTTTTACCGTCCGATTTCCGCGATACAATTTAGAATCAAAATAAATGCACACTTCAGGCACCCTGCTTTTCCCGTTTTTTTGGGCAGCTGCAATTTCCACTGAAGTAATCAGGTTCTCCTTCCCATCGGTTCTTATAGTGCCAATTGGTAACTGCGAACCGGTAAGAACAACTGGTTTATCAAGATTCTCAAACATATAGCTCAACGCCGAAGCAGTGTAGGCCATAGTATCAGTACCATGTAAGACAACAAAACCATTAAAATCTCTGTAATGTTTTTTTATTGTACGGGCAATCTTAATCCAATTTGAAGGATTCATATTAGAAGAATCAATCACCGGAACTAGTACTACTGTTTTAATATTGAAATTGAATTTTTTTAATTCCGGAACTTCATCCAAAATCTGCTCAAACTTTACCGGAGCCAAAGTTCCTGTATGAGGACGTTGAACCATTCCAATAGTTCCTCCAGTGTATATAATAAGAACAGATGATTTGCCGTTTTTTACCATTGCCAAACAATTGTTAATTGATGCCGCAATTTATTAAATTTGGAACAATTCACGTGCATTAGCTGTAGTTATTTTAGCTACTTCTTCAACCGGAATTTGATACACTTCTGCCAACTTTTGAGCAACATAAACCAAAAATGAGCTTTCATTTCGGCGTCCACGTTTTGGAACGGGTGTTAAATAAGGTGAATCGGTTTCCAATACCAAGTGTTTCAAATCAATTTTTTCGATTACTTCTCTCAAATTACTGTTTTTAAAAGTCAGCACACCTCCAATTCCCAATAAAAAACCCAAATCAATAATTTTTTGAGCTTCCGCTTCATCACCCGAAAAACAGTGAAAAATCCCTTTTAATGAACCATCCTGTTCCTCTTTTGCAATTTTATAAACTTCGTTAAAGGAATTTCTTAAATGAATAACAATTGGAAGTTGGAGCGATTTAGCCAGCCTGATTTGATGCCGGAATACATCTTGTTGCTCTTTTAAAAAAGTACTGTCCCAATATAAATCGATGCCAATTTCACCTATACCATAAAATTTGTGCTTGTGTAACCAATATTCCACTGCTTGCAATTCCTCTTTATAATCTGACGCAACCGAGGTAGGATGCAATCCCATTAACGGATAACAAATATGTGGATACGAATTGCTTAAATCAACCAGTCGTTTAATCGTTCCCGAATCAATATTGGGAAGTACAATTTTTTTTACATCATTATTATAAGCATTCTGAACGACTTCGTCTATGTCAGAATTAAAATCTTCAGTATAAATATGTGAATGAGTATCTATCAGCATGCCAAAATGAATTTCGGCAAATCTATAAAAGGGATTGAATCTGAATAGAAATTCAACTTTATCAAAAAATTAAATTTTTATTCTACATTTTTAAACAATACCAACTAAAAATACTGAACTAGCCACCCACTAAGCAATCCAACCTATTTTTAAAACTAAAAAAGTTCGGTTTTACTTCCTTTAACGTTTAGGTTAAGCAAAACCGAACTTTACAATTTATTAACAAGAAGCAGTATTCAATACAACTTATACAATACCTTGTGCAAGCATTGCTTCGGCAACTTTAACAAAACCACCTACGTTAGCACCTTTTACATAATCTACTTTCGTACCATTCGTTCCATACTCCACACAAGTATCGTGAATGTCTTTCATTATACTTTTTAAACGGGCATCCACTTCTTCGCGTTGCCAGTTTATGCGCATACTATTTTGTGACATTTCCAATCCTGATACTGCAACACCACCAGCATTAACTGCTTTCCCCGGAGCATAATCAATATTTTCAGAAAGATATTCCATAGCTTCGGAAGTACACCCCATATTCGATACTTCTGCTAAAAGTTTGCATCCATTTCTTACTAAATTTTTAGCATCCTCAAGTGTCACTTCATTTTCCGTTGCACTGGGCATTGCCACATCAACCGGCACTTCCCACGGGTGTTTGCCTTCAATGAATTTTGCTCCAAATTCTTCGGCATAAGGTTCTACAATGTCATTATTCGATGCTCGAAGTTCAAGTAAATAATCTACTTTTTCTCCTGAAATTCCCTCGGCATCATAAATGTACCCATCGGGGCCGGAAATGGTAACTACTTTGCCACCCAACTCATTTATTTTTGTAATAACTCCCCAGGCAACATTTCCAAATCCTGAGACAGAAACAGTTTGTCCTTTAATATCTTTACCAATCCGATGCAACATGTGTTGAACAAAATAGACTGCCCCAAATCCGGTAGCTTCCGGGCGAATTAAACTACCGCCCCAAGCCAAACCTTTTCCGGTTAGGACTCCTGTAAATTCATTTTTCAATCTTTTATATTGTCCAAATAAATAACCAATTTCGCGACCGCCAACTCCAATATCACCGGCAGGCACATCGGTATTCGGACCAATGTGACGATACAATTCGGTCATAAACGATTGGCAAAATCGCATAATCTCATTATCTGTTTTTCCTTTCGGACTAAAATCGGAACCGCCTTTTCCACCGCCCATTGGTAAAGTGGTCAAGCTATTTTTAAAGGTTTGCTCGAAACCTAAAAATTTCAGAATACTTAAAGTTACACTGGCATGAAAACGCAACCCGCCTTTGTAGGGGCCCAGCGCCGAATTAAACTCAATACGATAACCTCTATTAATTTGTACTTCGCCACGGTCGTCAACCCACGGTACACGAAAAATAACTGTACGTTCCGGTTCAACCATACGTTCCAAAATTTTTGCTTTTTGGTATCTTGGGTGTTTTTCATAATAGTCCCAAACCGATTCAACAACTTCTTCAACGGCTTGATGAAATTCACGTTCTCCCGGAGTTCTCATCTCCAAATTCGTAATGAATTCATTTATATCTGCTTTCATCTCTAATTGATTTTAAATATCTTACCAAAGATATGCATCTTAATAAATAGGAAACAAGAATTCTTGCAATATTCAACAAAGCTTAAATAGATAGTTTACAGGATTTTAGAACAACAAAAAAGATGTTAAAAAACAGAATCTGACAATCGTCAGGAATTTGGAGTTTAAAAATCTCGCAAAAACACAAAGCCATAAAAAAAGCCCTTCCCAAAAATGAGAAGAGCTTTTATATATCGTTTTGAATAGAATTTTTACATCATTCCACCCATTCCACCTGGCATTCCGCCTCCACCCATTGGCGGCATTGCAGGAGCGTCTTCTTTTTCATCAACAATTACTGCTTCCGTAGTTAAGAACATTCCGGCAATTGAAGCTGCATTTTCAAGAGCAATGCGCGCTACTTTAGCAGGATCGATTACACCGACTTCATACAATTTCTGATATTGGTCGATACGTGCATTGTATCCATAATCACCTTTGCCTTCTTTAACTTTCTGAACAATAACAGCGCCTTCTTTACCTGCATTCGCCACAATTTGACGGAGAGGTTCTTCGATAGCACGTTTAATTATTTCGATTCCGGTTTGTTCGTCATCGTTCTCGCCAAGAAGATCTTTTAGTGCTTCTATTGCACGAATATAAGCCACTCCGCCTCCAGGAATAATCCCTTCTTCAACAGCAGCACGAGTTGCACTTAAAGCATCGTCAACACGATCTTTTTTCTCTTTCATCTCAACCTCAGATGTTGCACCAACATAAATTACTGCAACGCCGCCTGCCAATTTAGCCAAACGTTCCTGCAATTTTTCTCTGTCGTAATCCGAAGTAGTCGTTTCAATTTGATTTTTAATTTGATTGACACGTGTTGCAATAACATCCTGATCTCCTGCCCCATTTACAATCGTTGTATTTTCTTTATCGACAGTTATTTTCTCTGCCTCGCCTAGCATTTCGATAGTGGCTTGTTCCAGTTTCATACCTTTTTCTTCGGTAATAACTGTTCCACCAGTTAAAACTGCAAGGTCTTCCAACATCTCTTTTCTACGGTCTCCAAAACCAGGAGCCTTAACAGCACACACTTTTAATGAACCTCGCAAGCGATTTACAACCAAAGTTGCCAATGCTTCACCATCAATATCCTCAGAGATAATCATCAACGGACGACCAGTTTGAGCAGTTGCTTCCAGTACAGGAAGAAGATCTTTCATTGTGCTGATTTTCTTATCGTGAATAAGAATGAAAGGATTTTCGAGTTCGGCAGCCATTTTTTCTGCATTGGTTACAAAGTAAGGAGAGATATAACCACGATCGAATTGCATTCCTTCAACAACATCAACATAAGTGTCAGTTCCTTTTGATTCTTCAATGGTAATTACACCTTCTTTGTGTACTTTTTGCATTGCTTCTGCAATCAGCTTACCAATTGTATCGTCATTATTTGCTGCAACTTTAGCTACCGATTCAATTTTTGCATAATCGTCGCCAATAGTTTGTGCCTGTTCGTCAATGCTATCTACAACAGCCAAAACTGCTTTATCGATACCGCGTTTCAAATCCATTGGATTTGCACCGGCAGCAACGTTTTTCAAACCAACAGCTATAATTGATTGTGCCAAGACTGTTGCAGTTGTAGTTCCGTCACCTGCGTCGTCGCCAGTTTTAGAAGCTACTTCTTTTACCATTTGTGCGCCCAGATTTTCGTAAGCGTCAGATAATTCAATTTCTTTTGCAACAGTAACACCATCTTTAGTAATTTGAGGTGCACCAAATTTTTTCTCAATAACAACGTTACGACCTTTTGGTCCTAATGTAACTTTAACAGCGTTAGACAATTTGTCCACACCCGCTTTCAACATATCGCGCGCTTCAATGTCGAATTTAATTTCTTTTGCCATTTTTATTTACTTTTTT
Organism: uncultured Maribellus sp.; assembly: GCA_964476535.1. Taxonomy (GTDB): domain Bacteria; phylum Bacteroidota; class Bacteroidia; order Bacteroidales; family Prolixibacteraceae; genus Draconibacterium. Next base: position 295 of record CAYZBC010000329.1, on the reverse strand, counting down.
TTTGATTTTGATTACGCGATGTACAAAACATCAGTTTGTGATATTAATAAATAATCTTCTCCGTCAATGTTCAACTCGGTACCTGAGTACTTTCCGTAAAAAACAATATCTCCAACTTTTATTTCCATAGGTTCGTCTTTTTTATCGGCTCCTGCCAATAATACAGTACCAACTTGTGGTTTTTCTTTAGCTGAATCGGGAATAATAATTCCACTAACTGTTCTTTCTTCGGCTGCCTGCGGTTGAACCAGGATTTTACCAGCCAGAATTTTACCTTTTAAATCTGCCATTGTAG
>CAYZBC010000328.1:0-5791 GCA_964476535.1 uncultured Maribellus sp. | reverse complement strand
CTAAAGGCCAGGCTATAATAAAGTGTCATATGTATGCGGGTTTCAGCGGGTAATTTAACCACAGTTCTTCGTTGCAACACCGCCAATTCGTCTTCAACAATTGACGGAAAAAAAGAAAATATGAATAAACGAATTGGCTCCGTGCGGTTTTATAAGTTCATCGCTTTTAATCCCGCAATCCACGTACATAAAACATCAGACTGCACAATGACCCGTCTCAAAATATGTCTACACTAAATAAGTAGCAATGAAACAAATAAATTTATTTCATCCAAGAGTTTTTAATGACCAGGAATGGGCAGAGGGTTATTATAAACGAAATAGAAAAAACATTGAAAGAGTTGGAAAACGTTTAGCAGGCCTACTGAAAACAATTGGATTTACAGGAGATACTATTTTAGATGTTGGATGTGGATTTGCTTCAGTACCTGTTGAGATAGCAAAAGCATTTCCGAATGCAAAAATTACTGGAATTGATTTAGGAGAGCCCTTGCTTAATATTGGCAGGACACTTATAAAGAAGGAAGGATTAGAAAAACAAATTGTCCTCTTAAATGGTGATGCTCAGAATTTGCAATATGAAAACAATACTTATGATGTTGTAATTAATTCATTTTTGTTTCATATTGTGGAGAATCCAATTCAAATGTTAAATGAGATTGATCGGGTTGCAAAACCTGAGGGTGTAATTTTAATAACCGATTTGCGCCGTGGATTCTTAGCCTATTTTATAAATAAATTTAGAACAGCCCATACATTAAAAGAAGCTTCTGATCTAATAAAAGAATCAAAAATCAGGAAAGGCAAATTATCATCAGGACCTTTTTGGTGGGATTATATTGTTGACAATACTCTTGATGGTTTTTAAAAACTACCCCCGCTCCCCCGCGGCTGTTTTTGGGGCTGCAGTTCGTTGTTGCAACATCACCAATTCGTCTTTGACGATTGACGGAAAAAAAGAAAATATGAATAAACGAATTGGCTCCGTACGGTTTTGAAAGTTTTGTACTTTTAATCCCATACTCCACTTCATAAAACGTCAGACTTCATTGGAACAAAAAAAATTAATAGTATTTCTAATCAACAATTGCACTCTGAATTGCATAGAACATCTAAAAGAATTTTTAATTTATAAAATGGTATTATTACACTAAAAAATATTCATGAGTAAATTACAAGAATTTCAAAAATTAGTTATATCCAATGCTTCCAATGTAAAAGGATTAAAGGTTGGAGACAGAGCACCAGATTTTGTCTTACCCAACGCGTTTGGTAATTTAATTACACTTTCCGATTGTTTGAAATCAGGACCAGTTATCTTAAAATTTTACAGAGGAGAATGGTGTCCCATATGTAATCTTGACCTGAGAGAAGTTCAACAATATGTGAATCAGTTCAATAAGTTTAGCGCAAAAATAATAGCAATAAGTTCACAAAAACCTGATGATGCTTTAACCATTACTCAAAAAAACGAACTTGGATTTGAAGTACTAAGTGATAGTAATCAAGAGGTAATCATGGCTTATAATCTGCAATTCGACCCCGGTAAAGACTACCACCAGAGACGAGATCTTTCTGTTCTAAATGGTGATGGTTCTATTACACTTCCTGTACCAGCAACTTTTGTTATAGATAAAGATTTTAGGGTAATTGCTTCGCATGTTGAAGCCAACTATACAGAGAGGATGTCTCCACTTGAAATTATAAAAATCTTAAAGAATACATTCTAATACAGAGATTTTAAAAATTATGAATTAACACTACTGTCCACTAAAAATTGATTAATGGTAAAGATTCTTTCGCTCCATTTCAATACGCTACTAATGACAGATTTACGTAACATGCAGACAATAACTTTATATCTCAATTAACAATAGATTGCTTCGCCTCCTTTAGGTCGTCTCGCAATGACGTAACCAATGGGTTTCTCTGGGATGAAAGGGTGCGGCAAAGCAGCACCCTTTCATCCCACCATCCGCAATATTTCAAGCCGTCATTGCGATGGAGGTACGACTGAAGCAATCTGTCATTACCTCATTATGCCCAAATATTTTGGGTGAATCCCTCACAATGACAGAAAGTTAAAAATTTCAGAGTTAATGGTGGGGATGTTTTTGGTATAATAAGTTCATACTGGTGAAAAAAGAAAAATATTAATCTCTCTTTTTCAGGATATCGTATGAAGAATGAAAATTACTTTGCATTTCTAAAATATATTTTCCTACATTCGCAATTTCTATTTTTAACCTATGGTATCAACTAAATGTAATTCGAGGCAGAATGCCTTCGGAATCAAATATATTATAATTTACTTATTGCTTTTCGCCTCTCTGTTATCTCCGGTTACACCAGTGTTTGCGAATAACTTTTTTTCAGGAAATGAAGAAGAGGATGTCGATAACAACAAAGGAAAAGTTCAAGGTAAAATTCTTGATTCAAAAGAAAAAGCAGCAATTGAATATGCAAATATTGGCCTGTATTCTGCTGCCGATAACAAACTAATTTCAGGAGCTATATCGAAAGAAGATGGCTCGTTTAACATAGAAAAAGTCCCCACAGGAGAGTATTATGTGTCTATAAAATTTATTGGATACAGCGAATACAAATCTGGAGAATTTAGTATAAAAGGGGCAAATCAAAAGATTAAGCTGCCAACTGTTTTATTAAAAATGGCCACCGAAAATATTGCCGAGGTAGAAGTTACCGCACAAAAAAGAGCAATAGTTTACAAAATGGACAAAAAAATTATCGACGCCGAGAGTTTCAGTAGTGCAGCAGGAGGGTCAGCAGTTAACATTCTTGAAAATGTACCTTCGATTACTGTTGATGTTGAAGGGAATGTCAGCCTGCGTGGAAGTTCGAGTTTCACCGTTTTTATCGACGGAAAGCCAAGTTTATTTGAAGGAGCGCAAGCATTGGAACAGATTCCGTCGGGACAAGTCGAAAAAATTGAAATCATAACAAATCCATCGGCGCGGTACGATGCTGAAGGTACTGCCGGAATTATTAATGTTATTACAAAAAAAAGCAGCCAACTAGGGTGGAACGGAGTGCTTAATGCCAGTGGTAGTACTGCCGAATCGCGCTCAAGCGATTTTGTATTTACCAACCGCAACGAAAAATTTTACTGGAAAATGGGCGGACGTATTTTCAAAAATTACCGTAAAGGCAATTTCGAGCAATACAAAACAACTACCATTGATGATTATACCACTATTGCAGAATCGGAAGGCGACCGCACCGGAAGGAATTACAACACCTCGGGTATTGGCGGTTTTGGTTTTATTACAGATAACTCATCGCTCGATTTTGAATTTGAAGCCGGCGACCGGGGAAGCGGTTATCTGGGAGATTTGAAATATACTGAATCATTTACAAGTTTAAACGGAAATCTATATCCTGAAACGAATTACGACAGTTACGACTATAAAGACCTGAACGAAGATTTTTTTCAGGGGAACATAAATTTCAATCATAATTTTAAGGAAGACGGACACACCTTAAAAGCTAATATATTTGGAATTTACGGATACAGCCTGGAATATTTTGAGAATCAACTTACCGATGAAAAAGATCTGCTAAACGACGGACAAAACTCGTGGGAGGAAGAATACCGGGTTACCTTGCGGGCTAGTGCTGATTATGTGCGCCCCCTAAATAATGGAAGCGGAAAAATAGAAGCCGGCTACTTATACGATATGTACATTGAAGATGGCGATTACGGCATGGAAGATTACGACGAAGATGCTGGAGATTATATTTTCCGCGATGAATATTACAGCGTTTACCGTTTTAAACGCGATATTCATGCCCTTTACGGAATCCTGTCAGATCAAGTGAACAAATTTTCGTACCAGGTTGGATTACGTGGCGAATACACGTATCGCTACCTTGGTAGTTCGGAAGAATGGGCCAGCCAAACTGAAAATCGTTTCGGTTTATTTCCGTCAGGCCACATTGCCTATCAGCTACCAAAAGAGCAACAGGTTTCGGCCAGTTATTCGCGCCGAACAGTACGCCCGCGATTGCACTATTTAGAGCCTTACGTAACCTTTGCCGACAGCTACACAGCACGAACCGGAAATCCAAATGTACGCCCCGAATATGTAAACTCTTTCGAACTGGGCTGGCATAAAAATATCGACCAAAACTTCTATTCTTTCGAAGTATTCCACCGCCGGAAAAAAGATAAAATAGAACGTATAAGAACCGTTTATAGTCCTGGCGTAACCCTCGATTCAATATCGAATGTGGGAAACGATTTTTCTACCGGAGCAGAAGCAATGGCTAACATTCGAATTAACAATTGGTGGACCATAAATACATCGGCAAATTTATTCTATTATAAAATTGAAAGTGATTTCAAAATTACGGGAATTGACGACGAAAGCCTTAACTGGCAAGCGCGTTTCTCTAATAATTTTGTTTTTTGGAAAGACACCCGTGTTCAATTCGACGGAAATTATGTTGGTCCGTCGGTAAGCACACAAGGAACGCGCGACGCTTTTTTCTACACCAATCTTTCGGTACGTCAATTGTTACTGAAAAAGAAACTTTCAGCAACTCTTTCGATAAGTGACCTGCTAAAAACCGCGGAGTATAGAAGCAGCCAAACCGGCGAAAATCTATATTCCAAAACAGGAGTTACCCCATTTTACCCAAATATAAAACTCACACTTTCGTACCGGATAAATCAATTAAATCCGAAAGCTAAAAAACAATCAGTTAACGATAATTTATTTGAAGGAAGTTCGCATTAAATGACAATCTTTCAAAAGAACTATCTGGTCAGCTTTGCTGCGAGGTAGTTCTTTTTATTTTATCAACTCAAACGATTTTTTAGCAATTTCCAACTCTTCATTTGTTGGAATTACAAGTACTTTTGTTTTGGCATCCGGAGTGTTTATCTCACGGATTTCTTTGCTGCGTACCAAATTTATCTCTTCATCCAGTTCAATTCCAAAGTAATTCATATCCTTGCAAACCAAACTGCGGATGTTAGCGTCGTTTTCGCCAATTCCGGCAGTAAATACAATAGCATCTAAACCATTCATGGCAGCAACATAACTTCCAATAAAATGTTTAATCCGGTAGGCGTAAATATTGTTGGCAAGAACAGCATCTTTGTCTCCTTTATGGTAACGTTCCTCCACATCGCGCTTATCAGAATCGCCGGTAAGCCCTTTTATGCCACTTTCCTAGTTTATAATCTATTTAATTTCTTCAACAGAATATCCTTTTTGTTCTGCCAGATGAAAAATAATTGCCGGGTCGATATCACCAGAGCGGGTTCCCATAATTAAACCACAAATAGGACCTAAACCCATGATTGTATCTTTACAAACACCAGCATCAACCGCAGCCATTGAAGCTCCGTTTCCAAGGTGAATGGTTACCACTTTTGCATTGGTTTTCCCTAAATATTCAATGGCCTTTTCCGAAACATATTTGTGTGATGTACCATGGAAACCGAATTTACGAATTCGCATATCGGTATACATTTCTTTTGGAAGGGCATAACGGTAGGCAACATCGGGCATGGTTTGGTGAAAAGCGGTGTCGAAATCCCCCGCTCCCGCGCGATTGTATCGCGTGATTTATGAACTACTATGTATTTCTAAAAATTCAGAAATAATTAATAAACTTGCCTTATGAGTCGTAATTACAAATTTCATAATACTGAAGGAGTTTATTATATTTCCTCTGCCGTGGTGGAATGGTTAGATGTTTTTACAAGAAATGAATACAAAAATATTATTATTGATAGTTTACATTATTGTCAGAAAAACAA
>CAYZBC010000327.1:1808-5794 GCA_964476535.1 uncultured Maribellus sp. | reverse complement strand
AATAAATGAAGTAAGATTAACAGCATGCTTATTACCGATATTATTTTATGGAATGTCATCCAAGAATGTCCATCAAGTCCTATAATGATTGATTCTACCGGTGCTCCTGTGTGATATTTCAACATTATAACTCCTGTCGTTATCAGCAGAATAAATGGCAATAATGCAATTGCATAAATATAAAAACGTGTTTTTGTTTTAGATATATTCATAATAATTAGTCTTATTGTGCGGTTTTATGGATAGCAAACTCGTGACATTGTTTCATACATAATCCGCAAGCTGTACATAAATCTTGATTTATAAATGCTTTCTCGTTTCCCTTTATCATTACTTTTATCCGTCCTTTAAACGACAAGTTCTTTACTTGTTCATTACTTAAGGTTATTATTTCGATTGCTGAATGTGGGCAAGAATCAACACAAGCACCACATGCATCGCACGATGATTCATCAACGATAACAACTCCATCTTTTATGCTTAATTCCTGCTCTAATTTCTTAGCAATCATTCTTTGTTTGAAATTTGCCATGTTCTAATCCTTGCTAAGTTCCTTATTCTTATGGTATCTCGTGTTTAAAGACCGGTATAATCCAACTGCCATTACCAGTATTGGTATTCCCATAAAAACAAGGGTAAGCCATGCTGCTTTGGGTTCATACTCCAGAAAAGATGCAATAAAAGTTTGACTCATAAACATGAAAGTAATATAACATAGCACCAGCAATATCCACTCAAACCATTTTAGTTTTAAGGAAGCTATTTTTAAATAATGCCATATTAAAACAGCTCCGCCACCCATTAAAAAGCCAACTAATATATACCAGAACCAAATCCAACTAACTAATCTCATAATATATCCTCCTTTATGTTTTATGAACGTGATTTATCTAAACCGTAAATTGGAATATCCATTGGGTTTAAATCCCAAGGTGTTTTATTCAAATCGGACTCTTCACCATAACCGAAAATATCATCCATTTTCCGAATTGCCGAGTTTAAAGCGGGTGCCGAGCCTATTGATAAACGAATAAGGTCGTGCAGTACCGCTTCATCGAACTTCGTAAACGGACATACTGATTGGCAGCGGCTACAATCGGGTTCGCCACCCAACATGTACGAATAACACTTTTTACTATCCATGTACCAGCCTTTAATTCCTTCTGCCTGCATCTTTGCCTGTCCACCCCAGAAAGGTTTATCTTCCATGCTAATGGCTCCCGAAGGACACATCTCTCCACATTTTTTACAAGCTTCGCAAAACTTGGTAATACCGGCATCAATTGGTTTTGTTACAGCCAAAGGCAAATCGGTAATGGTTACCATTACTGTTCGTATGTTGGTTCCCCATTGCGGGCTAACCAAAATACCTGCCCTGCCGTATTCGCCCATTCCCGACATTACTCCAAAACCTACCAAACGTCCTACCGATTCAGTATCTCCACCGTAACTCTGGTATCCTAAACCTCTCAGAAATACACTTAATCTATTTCCGAAAATATTTGCTCTCGAATAACTCATTGTATTACTCGAAGCCCAACTCATTCGCTCGGTATATTGCTGCATCCATAACGATTGAGGAATAACAGAACATACAGCCCATAAGTCCTTATCAGGCAAAACAAATTTATTTTTTTCTGGCTCGGCATATCCTTTCTCAACGTTTTCGAAGCTGATTTTACCCCAAAGCAATTTTTTGGTTTTATCATCGAGCTTCACAAATCCCATATCAGAAGCACCCATAATTCTTCCGGCGGTTCTTACCATTCTGGAATTTTCTTCTGGCGTACCCTTATATTTTGGCACACCGTAATCTGCGGGAGTATAATACATAGTAGGATGTTCCCATTGAGGATTTGCCTTAACGTCGGCTCCTGTCCATGGTGCAGCTAAATCAGCTCCCGAACGTCCTCCCCACCCCCAGCAGTTGGCATCTGCTAAAGCTCTGTCTTTTAGCGAAAGTCCAGGTACATTTTCCTGAACATTCTTTTTAGTCGACTCAATATTCCTATTGTATATATCAAAATAATCTTGTTGATTTTCCCATGAAGCAGGGTTAAATAAGGTATTCTCCGGACCTTGGAATATTTCGAAATTGTCCCAATCAATTTTTACCGTTGGTTCATCTACCTCCTTTACCCAAAATGGTAATTTTCGTTCAGCTAAAGGAGAAGCCATCATTTCATCAAGGTCTTTAAATCCACCCGAAGCTTGTACACCAGCTGCTCCTAAACCCATGGCACCGGCTCCTACACCTAACATTTTCATAAAATCTCTTCTACTGGTTGTAGAGTGATGTTTTTTTGTTGATTTTCCCATTTTGCTCTAAATTTTAATTGTACACCAGATTATGCTTATTCTTCTAATTATGATGATACAATAATAAGCAACTGAGACAGTGCTAGTAAGATGCTAAGTGCGGATTTTATGGTACTTTTCAACGGAGGCGGTTTAATTCAATACCTCATGGAAGGAAATAAGGATTAACTTTCGGGTAGAAATGGATTTTCTAGATATTACTTTAATAAGGAAAGGTTGCAGTTATTTGATTCCTTGCCTTATCATGCCGATTTTACTTTTTGTCTTGGCACAAAAAGTAAACAAAAACCCCAAGGCTGCGTCCGCTTTGCTCGGAAAAGCTACGTCGGAAGGCTAAAATCAAAGAACTCACCCTCCTTTGTCGGATTCAAACAGCTTTAATTTCAATACGCCTTCTGTCCTTGTTTTCCGGCTCACCGCCCGAGGCCAGTGCTCTGAAGCAGTGCATTTATTCGAAATACACTTCGGAGAACTGGCCTCTTTTAATCAATCCTGAATCGAAATAGAACATTAGTGAGAGCGGGAAGTTCCGAGTGTGCGAGGAAATCACCCGTCCGAACTTATGTTTTATGAAGATGGATGGTGAAAATTAAAAGCAGTCTTGGCTCAGAAATGCCTTCCTCGTACTTCGTCTTTTTTTCAAGAAAAAGATGCAGGCCGCCGGCAGGCAAAAGAAAAAATAATTTCAAATCACTTAGTATTCCACCATCCCGAATTATAAAGTGACCCGAAATAAGTAGGGACACAGCTTTCTGGAAACAGCAAATTTGAAAAAACTGTTTTAAAAACTCAAGTGTGGACAAATGTTTAGTTAAGGTATTTTTATGCTTAAAGCTCTGTTAAAACATTTAAGGATTGCAAGTGTTCGATTACTCCCCATTCTTTTAAAAACCAATTGTTTTCATTGATATAAAATGAACTAATTGAAGAATTGTTTATGGAGAAATTACGTGGTTTATCAAGTTCGATATTGAAGGTTTTATACAGCATCATTTCCAACACTAGTCCGTGCGAAACAACAAGTACTTTCTTATTACAAAATTTGCGGGCAATATCTTCGATTTCCGATGTTACACGGTTAAAAAGCTGATTAATGCTTTCGCCGCCCTGAATTACAGATTCCGGATTTCTTGTTTTATAAAATGTGTAAGCTTCTGGGTATTGCTTTTCTATTTCGGCAAAAGTTTTACCTTCTAAAATTCCAAAAGAACGTTCGCGTAACTTCGAATTATATTTATGGGGCAAACATAGCTTTGTATTTATAATTTTGGCTGTATCGGCTGCCCTTTCCAAATCGCTACTAATTAACACATCGAACTCGCGTTTGGCAAGTGCATTCGCAACCAGTTCAGCTTGTAAAATTCCATTTTCGGTAAGCTTGCTATTTAGGTGCCCTTGTATACGTTTTTCTGTATTCCAAATTGTTTCGCCGTGTCTGACAATTGTAATTTCGGTCGCCATTGTTTATCCAATTTTGCACGAAGATGGATTATTTTTTCTGAATGGATAAATTGTATTGAAAATATTAACAATGTTATATTGTGAGCTGCACTTATAAAGAACATGCTAAAGTTATTTCCGAGTCTGTTAATCACAAATGCGTTCAATAAAGAAGGCTGCCAAATAAATATTTGACAGCCTTAATTACACTAATTCTATAACCTTAT
>CAYZBC010000327.1:0-1708 GCA_964476535.1 uncultured Maribellus sp. | reverse complement strand
GCAACAAAATAGCCTAAAACGTCGCTGCCAAAATTTGATTTTGGAGTATAAGGTGTTGACGAACCTCGCATACCTCCCCCCTCATCGTTCAGTTGCGAATAATAAATATAGGTGTCTTCATCAACTGAATACAATTCAATATTCACTTCGTCACCCAATTCAAAACTTAACCTAAACGGTGAATATTCGATTACGCCTGTATTTTCGTAATAATCATCATCAACCAAATAATAAGTACTTGCATCTTCTTCTACTTCCCCACTCGATTGATATTTTATCAAATAATAATTATTAACTGCAATATCATCTTTAAAAGTAATGGTAATGTCGTACGTCGATTCGTCTTCCTCAGGCTTTTTAATGCTATTTTCTTCAAAGCTTATATCAATAATTTCACTGGGAGGAAAAAGCTTAGAAGTAGCATCATATTCAACTTCATCCGTACTAATTGTCATTGTATATTGTTTGTCTAAACTGCCTAACAAATCCTTTCCTTGGTATAAACCATCAGAAATATATTCCAGTGTTTCGGAGTTACCCTCATTATCTGAAACTACAACAGTAGCATTCTTTTCCACAATGGCAGGTTCGGCATCAAAATAATCGGATGTATAACTTAATTTTACCCAAGCGGCTAATTCATTATCCATTACACCTTCTGCCACTAAAACAGGATTGGATGAATTTAGGTCAAGGTCAATCACCTCTTCGCAAGCTGTCAATGATACTATCATTAAAACGGCAACGCTATTTCTTATTCTTTTAAAATTAATTTTCATGATATTCATTTTCGAGGTTAAAATTTAAAATTCCAGGTTACTGAAGGCACAATTCCAAAAAGACTAAGTTTAACAGCCTCGGTTTGTCCAGGATTAACTCCGCTTTCTTCAAAATTAATGGTGTAAGCATTGTAACGGTTGTAGGCATTGTAGAAGGAGAAATCCCAGCTTGTTTTGAACTTTTTATTCTCTTTTCCTTTTAGGTGCACGTTCAAGTCTAACCGGTGATAGTTGGGCATACGATAAGCATTTCGTTCGGTATAATACGACCAAATTTCGTTGTCGTATTCGTATTTCCCACTGGGGAAAGTAACGGCATTACCGGTATAATATACCCAAGCAGCAGAAACAGATAACCTTTTACTCAGCTCGTAATTTGCTACCACCGAAATATCGTTGGTTTTATCAATGTTCGAATTGTACCATTCATTGTTATTAATGCCATCAATCTTATTCTCGGTGCGTGATAAAGTATAACTTATCCAACCATTAAAACGTCCGTATTTCTTTTTCAAATAAAATTCGGCACCATAACTTCTTCCTTTTCCAGAGAGAATATAGGCTTCAATATTTTCGTTGAGAAGAATATCTGTACCATCCTCGTAATCCGTTATATTATTCATGTCTTTATAATAGGATTCAACTGAAAACTCGTATTTATTGTCATTAAAATTCTTGAAAAATCCGACAGCGTATTGCGAAACACTTTGCGGTTCGATATTACTCGAACTTGGCACCCAGGTATCGGTTGGTTGCCCCGAAGTGCTGTTCGAAAGCAAATGAAGATATTGCGCCATTCGGTTGAACGAAAACTTTAAAGCGCTCGATTCATTAAGCTTGTAATTCAGCGAAAGCCTTGGTTCAATATCCCAATACGTTTTCATTACTTCTCCGGCGCCATAATACACCGAATCGATTTTATCGTTGTT
>CAYZBC010000326.1:0-5825 GCA_964476535.1 uncultured Maribellus sp. | reverse complement strand
GTAGCTAATATTTATGCGTAAAGATCAAATCAACCCCAATTATGAAGTGATCCGTAAAAAGTCCTGATAGTTTATTATCAGGACCCATTCTCACCGAATCAGGTTATCCCTGAAAGGTTGCTCGCCAGCAGTACCCTTTTTCGTTTTACCTGATATAACAAAGATAAAAATGCTTTCTGAATTTCAACTAAGAAAGTAGATTTGGTGGTACTAAGAATGGGGAGTATTAAATTATCACTTCCTCATTTTGAGCATCTTTAGCTAAAAACAAACTTTTTAAAGCAATTCTCGGATATATTATAAACTGGCTATTTCCTGAAACATAGAAATTCATAAGCTTCTCGTCAAAGATAAATTCCAGACACTCTTTTAAAGGTGTTTTATTAAATTCTGCGGTTACCAAAATATTGTTAATTGCATTGTCATCATAAAAGAACTCAACCTCGTATTTACGTTCCACTTCTTCAATAAATAACTTCAAAGGCTCCGCCTCATAATTGCCAGTTATTAAAAACTGAGAGCTTTGAGCAAACGAAACAACCGTTGAAAAAACAAACAATACTATTAAATACATTTTTTTCATACTCTTATAATTGACCTTTGATAATTATTTCAATTTATTAAGTGACAAACTAAGCGCAACGTGGCTGAAGAGACCAGCAATAATCTTTAATTTTGTGAGAATGCAAGGGCTTCCAATTCATCAAAATATTCAATAAGGGGCGTAATATTTTCAAAGTGCCATTTGTTAATTTTGAACTTATTTTTACGAATAAACTTTTTAAACTCCTGGGTATGTTTTCCCAGAATAAGCAACAAGTCTTTTTTATTGCTAAAAGCCTCAAATTTGTCATCAACTTTTATATACAAATCAACTGAACTAATATAATCGCCCAAGAAGCCATCGGCTATTTTACTCCTTACTACTTTTGTATGCCTGATTAGAAAAAGCGATTTTCCTTTGTAAGTTACTTCGTACAATCGTTTCTCTTTGGTGTCGGGAAGTTGGAAATATTCAAAAAATCGATCTTTATTCACCAAGGTATCCTTATAAGAAAAACTCTCTAGAAAATCTTTCGATAATACAACATACTTTTTATTCTCTTTTTCCGAGACAAAAATGATAAACTCATCTGTAAAAAGGTTATAATTTAAACTCACTCCCTTGAAAGGTTTACCGTTATAGTTGACATTGACTATTGCCCAATTATTACCAACTAAATATGGAATACCCCGGTATTTTTTTTCATAAACCCATTTGGTGCCATTTATAATGTCTTTAGATTGTGAATAAAGACTATTTGAAATGATCTCTTCAGGAACCTCCTGTGCAAAAGTGGATAATCCCATAATCCAGAGGGAAACCAACAAAACGGACATTAAAATTTTCTTCACAGATATTTGTCTTAGTAAAACATTATTAGAACTGTTTTCTTATTTAACATCAAAACAGCCAATAAAGAACAATGACAAATAGAACATTGCTATTTTCTTTCAAAAATATTAAGAATTTATGACTATCTTGTACTTTTTGTTCTTTTTGTAACTTTTCAATAGTTTAATATATCGCTTATGTTTCATTTTCTTGTTTTATATGTAGTTGTTTCGAATTATAATTTTATACATTTTTATTTCAAGATATTTCTTGATACATTTTTCCCGTAACGACAATTTTGACATTTTTACTGTTTGACTTAAAAGAATAGGACTATGAGAGAAGATGACTGTAAACATTATATTTGTACAGAAATAGTTTGTTGATTAAAAGGATTTAGATACAAACGCAAACAAGAAAAAACATATTATAAAAGTCTAATTCAAAATACATATAAAATGAAAAAGGAAATTCAAGTTGGAATTTTGTTATTACTTATTGTTACAATGGGTTGTCAGAGCGGCAAGAAGAAATCAGAATCAAAAGCTATTTCAGAAGAATTCCCTTCCGAAATGGTGAATTTTAAACCGTATAATAACAATCCTGTTTTTAGTGGCTCAAATGTAAATACCTGGGATAATCTGATTCGTGAGCGGGGCTATATATTGATGGAAAACGGTAATTATAAAATGTGGTACTCTGGATATAAAGGCGATGAAAATGATCCTAAATATTTAGGTTACGCTACATCAACAGATGGCATTAATTGGATAAAATATGAAGACAATCCAATTTTTGATGAAAAATGGACAGAAGATATGTTTGTTATTAAAAATGGCAATCAATATTATATGTTTGCCGAAGGAGAAAATGACATTACTCATTTATTGACTTCTATTGACGGTGTTCATTGGCAGGAAAAAGGGGATTTAATTATTCGCACCACCAATGAAGAAATCATCCCGGCGCCTTATGGTACGCCAACTGCCTGGTTTGAAGAGGGGAAATGGCACCTTTTTTACGAGCGTAATGATTTAGGAATATGGCTTGCCACCTCAGACGACCTGATTACCTGGACCAATATTCAGGATGAGCCAGTAATAAAAATTGGACCGGAACCCTATGATGCCGGTGCAGTAGCTGTTAATCAAGTTGTAAAATTCAAAGGGAAATATTACATCTATTACCATGGATCAACCAATCCCAATTGGGCGAATCCCAATGAAAATGCTCTTTGGACCTCCAACGTTGCTATGTCAACCGATTTAATCCATTGGGAGAAATACCCAAATAATCCAATTGTAAAAGGAGACCATTCAAGTCCAATACTTGTTTATGATGGCAAAAACTATCGCCTTTATACTATGCATGAAAATGTATGGCTCTATACGTCCGAATAGGGAATCTGGAATTAATAATGACAAATTAACTTCATTTTAAAAACCCCTCAATTTGATAAACAGCAATAACTTAGCAGAATGTTACAACAGTAATATTGTATCATCCTCCCGTTTTCCGTTTTGCAACACCCCGAAAAATAAATCAAAATCTTAAAGTCTTCCAGATTCCATTTTTGCTTATTTTTCGATTGCTATAATCAAATATGCAATTCTAAAGAAGTCAATATGAATTTACAGGTATATTTCAACAACGTTTATCTGCAACAACATAGCAGAAATTTTTAAATCGCAGTATATCAATAGTTTATTAATCTGCAACACCCAAGAATAAAAAAAAGTGCAGTAAAATAAGGGGTTACAGAGGGTGTTGCAAAAAAGTGCGGAAAACAGGATCAGAATGTTACAACAGTAATATTGTATCATCCTTGTCTAATAATAGATTTTATAAAAATTTAAAAATAATCTGTCCATATATTTAAAATTGATGACCTTATATAGCGAGATACTATTAGACTTTAAATTTATTTTAGTCGTGCATTAATGATTTATTTATTGTCAAACAAATACCTGGAGAAATACAGAACAGTAGAGTAACACCCTAAATAAATCAATATAAAAATATACAAATAGTTGCGGAATTATTGTATTATTTCTATTTTTTAGACGTTTTAAATACTTTCGATTATCAATATCTATCTTACGATATATTATATTTAACAAATATTCTAATTTTATGACAAAAAATAAAAATTTCAACAACATTCAATTAACAACTCTGGTTGTTTTGCGCTTTCTCATTGGCTGGCACCTTTTATTTGAGGGAATTTCAAAATTACTATCTCCTGGTTGGTCGTCCGCAGGTTTTCTTCGAGAATCTCAATGGATTATGTCGGATATTGCCAAATGGATAATTTCTAATGATGGCGTTTTGAACACTGTTGATTTTTTGAATACATGGGGGTTGATTGCTATTGGATTAGGATTAATTGTGGGATTGTGTACCCGTACCGCAGCCATTTCAGGGGCATTGCTTCTTTTAATCTATTATTTCAACAATGCGCCAATTACCGGCATTGAATACTCTGTGCCTTCAGAAGGAAATTACCTAATTATCAGCAAAACGCTTATCGAAGCAGCCGCTCTTATTGTACTTGCAGTATTCCCAACAGGTTCAGTTATTGGGTTGGATGTTTTAATTGATCGGTTTAAAAACAGAAAAAAATAAAAAAAGGAAATACGTAATGGATAAAGATAAAGGACAAACTCAGCAACCAGAGAAAAAATATTCACAATCGCGAAGAACAATGCTAAAAGCTTTGGCAGGAATACCCGTTTTAGGGATATTTGCATATGAAGTGATGCAGAAAAATTCATATTATAAAAAAAATGAATTTAATCTGATCAAAGAACTTGGTCTGGAAGATATTCAGTCAGCAACAAAAATCTCAAGTGCTGCAAAAGGGGATTTGCTTCGTATTGGCATAATTGGATTTGGTAACCGTGCAGCGCAATTAGCAAGTGGGCTTGGTTTCTTGCACCCTTTAAATATGGAAAATCAGCGCAACAATGGAAGACTCAATGATTGGCTGACTCAGGAAAATTTAAATGTAGCAATCACCGGTATTTGCGATGTTTTTGATCTAAACGCAGAAAAGGGACTTGCTACTGCAAAAAACGAAGTTCTGGCAGGCGGAGCAAAACCTTCTGGATTACCTGTTAAACGGTACCGCACCTATCAGGAGTTGCTTGCAGATGATTCGATTGATGCAGTAGTCGTTGCAACACCCGACCATCACCATGCGAGGATAACAACCGATGTAGTAAAAGCAGGAAAACATGTTTACTGCGAAAAAAGTATTGCTTTAAACGAGGATGAATTACATGAAGTGTACAATGCGGTAAAAAACAGCGACAAGGTTTTTCAACTTGGTCATCAAATCACCCAAAATGTTGTTTTCCAGCAGGCAAAAGAGATTGTAAAACGAGATATTCTCGGAAAAATAACCCTAATTGAATCAACCGTAAATCGTAACTCCACAAGCGGAGCATGGATCAGGCATCTGGATAGTAAAGGCAACCCAAAACCAGGCGATCTAAATTCTATTGACTGGGAACAATGGCTTGGGAACAGACCAAAAATGCCTTTTTCAACGGATCGATTCTACAACTGGACAAAATTTTTCGACTATGATACCGGTATGCTTGGTCAACTTTTCTCTCACGAATATGATGCCGTAAACCAATTATTAAGAATTGGCATCCCAAAATCCGTAGTGTCTTCAGGTGGTATTTATTATTGGAAAGACGACAGGGATATTCCAGACACTTTGCATTCAGTATTTGAATATCCGGACAGGGATTTAACCCTATTGTTTAGTGCAACTTTGGCAAATAGCCGTTCACGCGGACGTGTTTTTATGGGGCATGACGCTTCAATGGAGCTAAGTGGTTCAATGAGTATTACTGCTAATTATGATTCCACAAAGTACAAACAACAGATTGAAAGTGGAAATATTGATACCAACAGCCCCATGCTTTCCATTAGCCCCGGCTCTGGCGACATTGATGCTGTTTCATCAGCCACCGAAAAATATTACTCATCAAGAGGCCTGACTTCTACAGTTGTGAATGGAAGAAGTATCGATGTTACACATTTACACCTCAAAGAGTGGATCGACTGCATACGCAATGGAGGCGAAACCAGTGACAATATAGATCGTGCTTTCGAAGAGGGAATAACAATTTTAATGGCACACAAATCATATGTTGAAAAAAGGCGGGTTGAATGGGATCCCATTCAACAAAAAATTGTGTAAAAAATAAAATTCAATTTATTATAGTTTTAGTTTAGTTAAGAAAGTGATGTTTCAGAAGTGGGGGTCACTTTTTAAATTTATTTTTAAAAGTTCAAATATAAAAGAACTATTAGATACCTTGATGTAACCATATAATTTTTGACAATAATAGATCTTCATATGAAACGAACATGAAATTAAATCTGCGATATTTCACAAACAAGCATGATTAAATTTCATCGAGAGTTCCATACG
>CAYZBC010000325.1:0-5830 GCA_964476535.1 uncultured Maribellus sp. | reverse complement strand
AAGAAGTACAAAAAGGTGGTGGTGATAAAGCCATTGAGAAACAGGCAAAAATGGGAAAACTCACTGCCCGTGAACGCATTCTTGCCCTTCTAGATAAAAAATCTTTCCACGAATACGATTTGTTTGCCGAACACAGTGCTACAGATTTTGGAATGGAATCGAAGAAATTGCACGGCGACGGTGTTATTATTGGAACCGGAACCATTAACAACAAGCCTATCTGTATTTTTGCCCAGGATTTTACCGTTGCTGGTGGTTCTTTAGGACTAATGCATGCCCGTAAAATCACAAAAATAATGGATCACGCACTTAAAATGAGAGTTCCACTTATTGGAATCAACGACTCAGGTGGTGCACGTATTCAGGAAGGAGTAAATTCTTTGGCTGGTTACGGAGAAATATTTTTCCGTAATACTTTAGCTTCCGGGGTAATTCCTCAGATTTCTGTAATTCTTGGACCTTGCGCAGGTGGCGCTGTTTATTCTCCCGCTTTAACCGATTTCGTTTTTGTGGTAGAAAACATTTCTAAAATGTTTATTACCGGGCCCAGTGTTATCAAATCGGTATTAGGTGAAGAAATATCAATGGAAGAACTCGGAGGTGCAAAAGTACATGCCGAAATTACAGGAAATGCACATTTTTATGCACTTACCGAATTGGAATGTTTCGACCAGATTAAAAATCTAGTTAGCTATATTCCAAGAAACAATTCAAAAAAAGCAATTCCCTATCCTCCTAAAGCACCGGGAAAAGGTAAAAAAATTGAAGACATTGTTCCGTCTGATCCAAGAATTCCGTACGATATGCGCGACATTATTATAAGCATTACCGACGGTACTGAATTTTTAGAAGTGATGGAACATTTCGCACCTAATATTATCATCGGTTTTGCCAGAATGGAAGGAGAAACGGTTGGTTTTGTTGCCAATCAGCCAATGGTTCTGGCAGGTGTTCTCGACTGCGACAGTTCAGATAAAGCTGCACGGTTTATACGTTACTGCGATGCATTTAACATTCCAATTGTTACTTTGGAAGATATGCCGGGTTATTTGCCGGGAGTTGACCAGGAACATGCCGGAGTTATTCGTCACGGTGCGAAAATTTTATATGCTTATAGTGAAGCTACAGTACCTAAAGTTACAGTTATTTTAAGAAAGGCTTATGGAGGTGGTTATATTGCTATGAACTCTCGTCATTTACGTGCCGATTTTGTATTTGCATGGCCAACGGCAGAAATTGCGGTTATGGGGCCCGAAGGTGCGGCAAATATTGTTTTCCGTAAAGAAATTGCCGAGGCCGAAAATCCTGAAGAAATGCGCAAACAGAAAGTTAAGGAATACAAAGATAAATTTGCTAATCCATATGTAGCCGCGGCTCAGGGTTACATCGATGAAGTTATCGAGCCACAGCAGACCCGTGCGCGTATTTTACATTCTTTGCAGGTTTCAGAAAATAAAAGTGTATTCTTACCAAATAAAAAACATGGATTACCTCCATTTTAAAAAGGAACAACATGTCAGAAGAGAAAGAATACAAAGATTTAATTATTCAAGGAGTAGTTTATAAAACTACTTTCACCAAAAAATTTGAAAATAGGCTCAACTGGGAAGCTCCCAACGAAAACATGCTTCACTCCTTTATTCCGGGAACAATAATTGACATTTTTGTTAAAACCGGACAAAAAGTAAAAGAGGGTGAAACTATTTTGTTGTTGGAAGCTATGAAGATGCAAAATCAGGTTAGAATGCCATTCGATGGCGAAATTGTGAAATTACATGTGAAAAAAGACCAGATTATTCCCAACAGACATCTCATGCTTGAAATTAAACCTAAAAAAATTAAATAATATTTTACATATTCCAAAAAAACCGTGCAAGCATTTGTACGGTTTTTTTGTTTCTTTGATAAAGCGTAATTTCAATTTTTAAATGAAAAGTTTAAAACTCTTTTTCTCCATTTTATTTGTACTCTTTTTTACCTTACAGCTGGTTGCCAACGACGATGAACTTTGCAGAAAATCGACAGAGGGGACAGACTTTTGGTTTGGTTTTTTAGAAGGTCGCTGGGATAGAAATAATGGACAAAATCATTTTGTTGAAATAACAGTTACAGCCAGAGAAACTACCACATTTAATGTTACAATCGGACCAGATGAAGATGCATTCGGCACTTTTACTGTAAATGCCAACAACAGAGTTCAAATCACAATCCCATGGGATTTAGTTGAACCCAAGGGATCTGAAAACATTGAAGACAAAGGGATTCATTTAGTTTCGGAGAAACCGGTTAATGTTTATGCATTAAATCACGACCAAAGTTCGGCGGATGTTGCTGTTGTTTATCCTGTGCAATCGTTGGGGATCGAACATTTTGCAATGTGTTACACACCCGATGTAAATGGAACTACCGGAAGAAATAGTGAATTTATGATTGTTGCCGTTGAAGATTCGACAACGGTTGAAATAACCTCCTCGAAAGTAACTGACCAGAACCGGCCAAAAGACTCAACTTTTACGATTGTTTTAAACAAGGGACAGGTTTATCAGGTTCAGTCTGAGAATACTGAAGGAACGGGTGATTACGGTCAGGGTGATTTAACCGGAAGCTATGTTGTTTCGAATAAACCAATAGCCTTTTACTCAGGATCGCACGGCACCCGGATTCCAAGTGGGCAATGTTGTTGGGATCATTTGTACGAACAAATTCCTCCTGTACAATCCTGGGGACGCGAATATTTTATTGTACCTCTAAAGTCTCGAGAACAAGATCGCTATAGAATTATGGCTGCCGAGGACAATACAACTATTCATATTACCGGACTGGCAGCGTTTCAACTCGACAGAGGAGAATTTTCTGAGCGGGTATTTTATCATGATGATCCCAAACGAATTTTTTCCGACAAGCCAATTCTGGTTGCTCAATTCAGTCAATCACGAGATGTAGATGAAAGTTACACAGGCGGAAATGGCGACCCTTTTATGATTATTCTAAGTTCGGTAACCCAATCGAAAAACGACGTTACTTTTGTGGCCTACGACTCTGACCAAATAGAAAAATACTTTGTTAATATTATTTCTCTAACCAGCGAAATAAGCAATATTAGATTTGATACAGTTCCAATATCAAATGAATTTCAACCTTTTGTGGAAAAAGAATATTCTTTTGCGCAAAAAACAATTTCCCCCGGTACTCACCGAATTAATAATGTTACTGAAGATGGTGGTTTTCTCGCTTATGTTTATGGATACGGTGGTGTAGAATCCTACGGTTACGGCGTTGGTTTTAATCTCGATTTAGTTTTAGATTTAGGAGAAAGTATAAACTTTAATGGCGATACACTTCTACTTTGTTATGGCGAAGAACGTACGCTCGATGCCGGGTACTATTTTGACACTTACAATTGGAATACCGGTGATACTACGCAAACTTTAACCATTACGGAAGGTGGTAAATACCACGTAAGAACAACAACAATTGACGGGTGCGAATTGGAAGATTCCATTTTTGTTTTTATGAGTCACCCGATTGTTGATTTGGAAATTTATTACAACGAAGGTTGTTTCCCTCATTCAATAGAATTAAACGGAACCGACGATTTTGACAGATATATTTGGCAAGACCAAAACAACGACACACTTTCAACCGAGCAAATATTTATTGCCAATCAAACCGGTGAATATCGAATTACGGTTTTCGATGAATACAACTGCACTGCCAGAGATACAATGAATCTGGTTGTTTTCCCAGTTCCAAAAACAAAAATTGAAGGAGAAACGTTAATTTGCGGCGAAACAACGAGTCAACTTTCTGTTGTAATTACCGATGCGCCCGCCAATGTTTGGAACCAGGACGGTAGTTTTAACTGGTCATCAAACAAACCAGCGGAATTAACATTTTCAGAAAAAACACATACTTCTGCAAAAATTGATGTTACAGAATGGGGAGAATACGAAATTTATTACCACCTCGAAACAAAAGATGGTTGCAGTGCAGAAAATACATTTCTGGTTCGATTTCATCCGCAACCAACCTCCGACTTTAGATTTGAAGAAGATTCAAAATGCGAGGGATACAGTAAAAAACTAATTTACGAAGGTGCTGCAACCGACAGTGCATCTTTCTATTGGGATTTAGATGGATGCCAATTTGTTGATACACTCGACTGGCAAACTTATAACGTTACAGTTGGAGCATATTTAAATTCATACCCATATATAAAATTAGTAATTGATGATAACGGATGTTGGAGTAAACCAATATCAAACCAACTTGGAGCAAAACCAAACTTTACAATGGATGCCGATAATTTGAGAGGCTGTAATGAATTAACTGTAAATTTTACCAGCGAACTATTAACCGAAGATAATGTTGATTTTGTTTGGACTTTTAACGATGGAGAGATAGTTGAAGCTCAAAATGTAACCAAATACTATCCATCAACTGGCTTTTATGATGTAACTCTTACCATTACGAATCCGGTAACACAATGCCAAAACGGATTTACGCTCGATAGTATGATTAAAGTTTTCCCAACTCCTAATGCCGAAATTACTGCCGATCCTTCATTTTGTTATTCCGATTCGGCAGATCTAATTTACACTTTCAATATCGACTCTTCGTTTTGCAGTTGGGAATTTGTAAATGCGCATCAAACAAGTGTTGGAAACGATTCAATTACAATTGTTTTAGAAGAACCGTTTGCCACGGCAATTCTTACTGTAGATGAATATGGTTGTTTCAGCGAACCTGCAGAAATTACCTTAAAACGCAAACCTCATTTCGATTTTTATACTGATTTTGACGAGGGTTGCCAACCTTACTCACCGGGAATTTTAGCCGATCCGTTTGATGAGAATTTAGTTTTTACCTGGCTAACAGATAGTTTGCCGTATCCAACTGGCGAATCAAATATCTATCTCTTCTCCGATTCAGGAAGATTTGACATTTCGTTGATTGCGAATTCGCAATCAACAGGATGTTTCGATACACTAACAAAGTCAGATTATATTTGGGTACACCCAAAACCCATTGCCGCTTTCGAAGTCGATTTTCCAGTGGCGCTCATCGAACATGCCGACATTACTTTTACAAATCTTTCAGAATTCGCAAGCAATTATTTTTGGGATTTTGACGATACTGAAAATTCAACCGAAACAAATCCCATTCATACCTTTACTGAGTTGGGTGAATACAATTCACAATTGTTTGTTGAATCGAATTATAACTGCAAAGACACGAGCGAATTGCTGATTACTATTTTACCCTTCTCCGTTTTTACACCCAATGCATTTCGTCCCAACAGCGACATTCCAGAGAACCGTACTTTTATGCCGGTTGGTACCGGAGCCGATTTATCTCGTTTTAGTTTAAAAATTTACGACCGCTGGGGACAAATAATTTTTGAAACAAACACACCGGAAAATTCCTGGGACGGAACAACTAAAAAAGGTACACCAGCACCAATGGGAAACTATATTTGGATTTCCAATTATTTCGATATTCAGAACTTTGAGCACCACCAAAAAGGACAAGTATTACTGGTTAAGTAAAGCTAAATGAAACTGAAAAAAAGGTAGAAAATTGTGGTACAAAAATTTTAAAGTAAGAATTGCTAAAGTAGATTCAGATTACAGATTTGTAATGGAAGATTAAAGAAATTTACATCTCCAAAAGTTGCTATTTATTTCTTAACTGAAAACTGCGACTTTATTTATTTCCCACTTCCTTTAAAACTCACCATCACTGTGTAGATCAATATTTTAAAGTCGATGTACAACGAAATATTTTTCAGGTACATCATGTCGTACGGAAGTCGTTCCAACATTTCATC